>NZ_JAVCVL010000308.1:0-2348 GCF_032917815.1 Clavibacter sp. MX14-G9D
GCTCCCCGTCCGCCCGCGCCCACGCGGCGCCCCGCGGCTCAGCCGTCGCGTCGCGCCGCGATCGCCTCCCGCGCCGGGTCCTTCGCCGCGAGCGCGGCCGCGATGGTGAGCACCGCGTAGAGCCCGATGTACGCGCAGAGGATCCACGGCGATCCGCCGCCCCACTGCAGGAACAGCACCGCGAGCAGCGGCGTGAGGCCGACGGAGAAGATGCTGCCCACCTGGTAGCCGAGCGAGACGCCGCTGTAGCGGACGCCCGTCGGGAACTGCTCGGCGAACCACGCGGCCTGGGGCCCGTAGATCGAGTCGTGGAACACGTTCATGCCGAGGGCGAAGACGAGCGGCAGGAGCAGCAGCGGGCCGGAGTCGAGGAACGCGAAGAACGGCCAGATGAGGATCCCGATGCCGGCGGCGCTCGCGATGGTCAGGCGGCGGCGGCCGACCCGGTCGGAGATCCAGCCCCAGAGCGGCGTGGTCAGCACGCTGAGCGCCGAGACGATGAGCACCGACGTGAGGGCGACGCCCGAGTCGCCGCGCTGCGCGGCCAGGTAGGAGAGCGTGTAGACGGTGAGGATCGAGTAGAGCGCCGGCTGCACGAGGCGGAGGCCCGCCGTGATGAGCACGGCCCGCGGGTGCTGCCGGAGCACCACGCCGAGCGGGAAGCGCTCCACCTTCCCCGACGCCTTGATCTCGGCGAACTCGGCGGCGTCCTCCACGCGGAGGCGGATCACGAGGCCGACGCCCACGAGCACGGCGCTGAGGAGGAACGGCAGCCGCCAGCCCCAGGCGAGGAACTGCTCCTCGCCGAGCGTGAAGCGGGTCGCGGCGAAGACGCCGGTCGCGAGGAGCATGCCGCCCGCGGATCCCATCTGCGTGAACGCGCCGAAGAGGCCGCGGCGGTGGGCGGGGGCGTGCTCGACCGACAGCAGGGCGGATCCGCCCCACTCGGCGCCCGCTGCGATGCCCTGCACGAGCCGCAGGAGCACGAGGCCGACGACGCTCGCGAGCCCGATGGTGGCGTAGGTCGGCAGCACCCCGATGAGGGTCGAGGCGACGCCCATCAGCACGAGCGAGTAGACGAGCATGCGCTTGCGGCCGATGCGGTCGCCGAGGTGCCCGGCGACGATGCCGCCGATGGGGCGCGCGAGGAACCCGACGCCGTACGCGGCGAACGAGGAGAGGAGCGCGACGGCGGGCGTCTGGTTCGGGAAGAACTGGCTGCCGAACACGAGCGCGGACGCCGTGGCGTAGAGGTAGAAGTCGTAGTACTCGACGGTGGTGCCGACGAACGCCGCGGTCAGGACGCGGCGGCGGCGACGGGAGACGTCGGCGGGGGCCTCGGGGCCGGATCCGGCGGGATCGGCACCTCCGGTCGGGGCGGTCGACGCGGCGGATGCGGCGGGCGGTGCGGTGGTCATGCGGTCTCCAGCGGTGCGGCTGCGGTGCAGGGGGAGGGGCCGGGCGGGGATCCGCTCGGGTGCCGCCCACCGTGCCCGTGTTCCCGCACGGGAGGAAGGGGCACGGTCACGGTGCGTAACGCGCGCCGTGACCGTGCGGACCTGCGCTCAGGTGGCGATGGCCGCTGTCAGGTCGTACGCCGAGCGCTCCGGCGCCTGCCACGCCGGGCCGTCGCAGTGGAAGGCGTCGCCATCGGCCATGTCGGTGAACTGCGTGCCCTCGGGGCCGTCGCCGAGGAACAGCGGACCCCCGGAGACGCCCGGCGTCATGTCGCACAGGAAGCCGACCTTGCCGGGACCCTCCGCGGTCGTGGTGCCCTGGCAGCGGGTGAGGGACGAGCCGTCGTAGGGCGGGAGGGACGGGTAGCCGTAGCCCGACGCCCGCTGGACGCGCGCGGCGTCGAAGGCGACGGGCGAGGCGCCGGTCACGGACTGGACGTCCCGGCCCGCCGCATCGCGTCCCACGGCGAGGAAGGCCGCGTCGTCGTCCTGGTCGTCCTGCGCGTACCACCTCGTGGGCACGTTCCCGCCGACGACGGGCCAGGAGCCGAGCGCGGACGCGCCGGAGTCGTACCCGGGGAAGAACACCAGCTGGGTCGCGAAGTAGCGGTGCTCGCTGACGCAGTGGCCGGCCGTGGCGATCGTCGACCGGTTGCCCGCGCGCACGACGTTGGCCGAGCAGGAGAAGCCGCCCACGTCGTCGACCCCGAAGAGCCGGCCGATGTGCGGCACGGGGGCGACGCGCTGGCCGCGCCCCGCGGTCTGCGCGGCGGACGTCGCGACGGATCCCGACGCGGGGAGAGCGACCGCCGGGGCGGACGCCTCGGCCGGGTTCCCGCGCTCGATGGCGGCCGCGAGGCGCTCCGGCGTCCAGTAGGCGAGCGCCGCGGC
>NZ_JAVCVL010000309.1:0-2338 GCF_032917815.1 Clavibacter sp. MX14-G9D
CGCGTGCGGCCGCCCGCGTGCGCGCCGCGTACCCGGCCGCGGTCCGCGCCTCCCTCGACGCCGCGCAGGGGCGCTTCGACCGGCGCATGGCCGTGGGCGTGTTCCGCGACGTCGCCTTCCACCCGGTCGCCGTGAGCGCGCCGGCCGTGCCGTCGACGATCGTGCTCTCCGACGACGCCCCCGCCGTGCTGCCCGACGCGTACGCCGCCGAGCTGGCCGCCGCGGGATGGGACGTGCGCCGCCTCCCGGGCATCCACCACGACATGCAGCTCGAGGACCCGGACCGGGTGCTCGCCGAGGTCGGGGACGTGCTGTGACCGACGGGCCCGAGGCCGCGGAACGGCCCGACCGCCCGGCCGACGCGGAGATCGCCGCCCGGCTGGCCGCAGCCCTGCGCGCGCCCGACCCGTCCGCGCGCCTCCAGGCCGCGCTCACCGCGGGCACCCGGCCGGATCCGGCGCTCGTCGAGGGCCTCGTGCACCGCTGCCGCGTGGAGCCCGACCTCAACGTGCGCGAGATGCTCACGTGGGCGCTCCTCCGCCACGACCGCGAGGCCACGATCCCGGCGCTGGTCGCCGAGCTCGCCTCGCCCATCCCGCAGGCGCGCAGCCAGGCGCTGCACACCCTCTCCAAGATCGGGGACCGGCGGGCGCTGCCGGCGATCACCCCCGCGCTCCTGCGGGACCCGGACGAGCACGTGGCGCGGACGGCCTGGCGGACGGCCTCCGGGCTGCTCGACGCCGACCGCGACCCGGCCGGTGCGCGCCTGCTGCTCCGCGAGCTGGCGTCGCAGCTCGGCCGCGGATCCGCCGAGATGCAGCACAGCCTGACGCGCGCGTTCGTCGCGGTCGGCCGGGCGTCGCAGCCCGTCGTCGAGCGGTCGCGGCAGGCGGCGGACGCGCGGGTGCGGATCCCCGCGCTCGCCACCCTCGCCATGCTCCGCGACCCGGAGCTGCGCTTCGACGACGCGGTGGACGCGGCGCGGCGCTCCTCGTTCGGCGCGCACCTGGTGCGCCCTCCGGCTGGCGGGCAGCCGGTGGGCGATGCGTCGGCGGACAGGGGTCCCGGTGGCACGGGCCCCGTGGGCACGGACGCCGCGGGCAGCGCCGACGCCGATGCCTCCGCCGACGGCCCTTCCGCCGGCTGACCGCGCTCCCTATCGTGGGCAGCGACGGCCCCGCGCGGCGCAGGGCCGCGAGGACCCGCGTCCGCGCGGCGGACGGAGGCGCACCCGTGGCCGAGATCGTGCTGTTCCACCACATGCAGGGTGCGACGCCCGGCGTCCACGCGTTCGCGGACGCGCTCCGGGACGGCGGGCACGCCGTGCACGTGCCCGACCTCCTCGCCGGCGCCCTGCCGGAGAGCGTCGAGGCGGGCCTCGCGCTCATGGCGGGACTCTCCGACGACGTCATGGCCGAGCGCACCGCGCGCGCCCTCGACGGGCTGCCCGCGGGGCTCGTCTACGCGGGCGTCTCCTGGGGCGGATCCATCGCCCAGCGCCTCGCGCAGACCCGCCCCGGCGCGCGCGGCGCGCTCCTCTACGAGTCGTTCGTGTCGCTCACGGCCGAGTGGGCGTTCGGGCCGTGGCCCGCGGGGGTGCCGGTGCAGGTGCACGGCATGGCGCGGGATCCGTTCTTCGCGGGCGAGGGCGACCTCGAGGCCGCGCGCGAGCTGGTGGACGCGGTCGGCCCCGAGCTCGCGGAGGTGTTCGTCTACGACGGGGACGCGCACCTGTTCACGGACGCGTCGCTGCCGTCGTCGGATCCCGTGGCCACCGCGCTCGTGCTCGAGCGGTCCCTGGAGCTGCTGGCGCGCATCGGCTGAGGGCGCACCGGGCGGCTGCCGACCGGGTCCCCGCGGCGGCGGGACTCGATGCCGACCGTGTCCGGCAGGTGTCAGGCGTCCACGGGAGGCAGCTCGGCGACCGCGACCCGGTCGCCGGCGGCGTCGCGGATCTCGACGGACGCCGCGTCGGCGCGGAGCACGTCGGCGTTCATGCGGCAGTCGATGCGCACGGCGGATCCGAGCATGGACCCGGACGCGTGCTCGCCCCCGCGGGCGTCGACCACCACGACCGTGAAGGCGTCGCCCGCGGGCAGCCCGTCGATCGACAGGACGGTCTCGGTGCCCCACGTGTGCGCGACGACGTCGCCCTCGACGTCCACCCCCGCGGGCGCGCCCGCGAACGTCACGTCCTCGACGGCGCCCAGCGTCCCCGCCGGTCCCGTGGCCACGTCGGCGCGCGGCGTCGCGAGGGATGCGCCGCCCACGGCACCGACCACGAGGCACGCGGCGGCACCGGCGACGAGGAGCAGCGGGTCCTCGTCGGCCGTGCGGC
>NZ_JAVCVL010000031.1:0-19196 GCF_032917815.1 Clavibacter sp. MX14-G9D
CCAGCGCCGCCGTGGGCCCGCCGCGGCGCACGGCGTGGCCGAGCACGCGCGCCCGCCCGGCGTCCGGGCGACGCGTGGCGGTGAGCACGTCGATGGCCGTCGTCTTGCCGGATCCGTTCGGCCCGAGCAGCGCGTGCACGAGGCCGGGCGCGAGCGCGAAGGACGCGTCGTCGAGCGCGCGCGTGCGCCCGAAGGTCCGGGTGATCCCGTCGAGCTCCACCGCATCAGTCATGTGCTGCCTCCTCCAGGGCGAAGTGTCGCGCACCGGCGGTCGCCGCGTGCGGGTCCTCGGGGTGCGCGGGCACGTCGGGCCCTGGGCGCCCACCCATCGAGATCGCGTAGAGCGACGACTGCGTCACCCCGTCGAGCCCGAGCACGGCGTCGAGCTCGTGGTCGACGAAGCCGACCCACCCGATCGAGGGCAGCCCGAGCGCGGTCGCCACGAGCAGCGCGTTCTGCGCGACGTGACCGGCCTCCAGCAGGGTGAGCCGGTAGCCCCGCAGGCCGTACTTCGTGCGGGATCGCTCGAAGCTGCCGGTGATCACGATGGTCGCGGCCGCCTGCTCGGCGAGTGGCGCCATGGCCGTCGGCGCGGCCGTCCGGAAGCGGGCGAGCCGCCCGGCGCGGTCGAGCCCGGACACGTCGACGAGCGTCTCCTCGAGTGGATCGAGCTGGTGGATTCCCGGCGCCAGCCCCTCCGCCCCGCGCACCACGACGTGCAGGTCGAGCGGGTAGAGACCGCCGGCCGACGGGACGAACCTCCCGGATCCGCCGGCCGCGCGCGGCCCGTACGCCAGGCGCAGCACCGTCGCGAGCTCCGCGAGCGGGACGGGTGCGGCGAGCGACTCGGGATCCGCCGAGCGCCGCGCCGCCATCGTCGCGCCGAGCGCGTGCGGGAGCGGGAGCGCGGGCGGGAGGGCGAGCGCCGGGAGCAGGCGGGGCGCGCTCGTGGCGCCGCCCGGACCCGCGTCGATGCCCTGCGCCTCCTGCGCCAGCTGCTGCGCGTAGCGCACGTCGGTCCAGCCGGGGTGGGTGATGCGCGTGATCTTGGACGCCTCGTGGAAGTCCTCGGCGAGATCGCCCGCCCGGCGCTCGACGGCGCCGCCGACGCTGAAGATCGGGCCGACGCTGCCGGCGGACGCGGACGCGGGCGCAGGCGCAGGCGCAGGCTCTGGCGCTGGCGCAGGCTCGTGCGCGTCCACCGCAGCGGAAGCGGGTTCGGGCGCGGCGCCGGGGCGCCCCGACGCATCGACCTCCCGCCCGTCCCCCGGGGCGCTCGCGGGCGCCGTGCCGATGCCGATGATGCTCATGGGGTCCTCCTGGTGGTGCCGGCGGTATGCGCGCCGCAGGCGCGCGGACGGGGATGCGGGACGGGGATGCGGGCGGGGATGCGGGCGGGGACCGCCCTCACGGGAACGGGTGCGGGACGTCGACGAGGTGCTCCGGGCCGTCGAGCGCGGGCCCGTCGCGCCACCGCCGGTACAGCCGCGGATGGCCGAGGAACCGCGCGTCGTGCCGCACGTCGAGCGCCACGAGGTCCGGGCTCAGCGCGCGGACCACGTGGTAGCCGGCGGCGCGCACCTCGGGCGCGGTGATCCCGGCGAGCAGCACCTCGATGCCGTCCCGATGCAGCCCCTCCACGACCTCGCCCCAGGTCGACGGCCCGCCCAGGGACGCGGTGCGCACACCCGACGCGTCGAGGGCGGCGGACAGCGGCCGGGCGGAGGGCGGGCAGTGCAGCCGCACGTGGTCCTCGAACTCGACCACCTCGGCGGGCCCGATGGGCGGCCGGGGCAGGAGCCGCAGGCACCAGTTGTGCGTGTGCACCGCCTCGCGCACGGCGTTGAGGGCGGCGCGGTCGAGGTGGAAGTCGGCCGCGCATCCCACCGCGACGCCGAGGCGGTCGCTGCGCATGACCGCGAGGAGCACGGGCACGTCCGCGGCCGCATCGAGCACCCGCAGCGAGAACGCTGCGCCGAATCGGCCGCACAGCTCCTCCAGCCGGTCGAGCTCGCGTCGCGTGGCGTCGGCGAGACGTGGGCTCGCACGCCAGTCGAAGGCCGGCGGCGCGGATCCCCGCAGCCACGCCCGCTGGAAGGCGTCGCGCTCGATGAGCTCGAGGATGGCCCGGCCCGCGGCGAAGCCGAACGTGGGCCCGGCCGCGACGCCCGACGACGTGGTCGCCTCCAGGTGCGGCTCGCGGTGCCCGTCGGACGCGTGCGGGTCCTGGAACACCGCCATCTGGGCGGGCACGTGCACCCGGCGGCCTCCGTGCAGCGACCGCGCCGGCAGCCAGCTCATGAGCCGCCCGCGCTCCGGCTCCTCGAACGCGAACGCCGGGTCCGCGCGCTGCGTCGGGTGGAACCGCCGGAAGGCAGCGGGCGCCACCTGCCGGGGATCCGATCCGAGGGGTGCGCGGAACGCCCCGCGGGCACCCGCCAGCGAGAGCCGCTCCACGGCCTCGCCCACGCACGACCTCCGGGCGTCGGCGGAGCTCCCGCCGGGACCCATGCTGAAGCCCTCCGACACCACGCCCGTGAGGAAGCCCGTGTCGGCCGTCCGCGCCGAGTGCAGGGCGTCGGGGATGGCGTCCGGCGTGAAGGCCATGGGATGCGAGTAGGCGACGAGCCCGGTGAAGGGGCTGACCACGTCGCCCACCACGGCCCTCACGCCCGCCACGGCGAGACCACCCCGGCGTACGGCCGCGGACCGCACGTGCCGCAGCGGGCGACACGGAACACCGGATGCGCCTCCGCCGACAGCACCTTCGGCTCGACCACGAGGACCGTGCTCGCGACCAGCCAGTCGCGCGCGAAGATCCATCGGGCCGCGTAGCGCGCGGCGAACCCCGCCGCGATGGCGTCGAGCCCCGGATCCCGCGGGAGGGGCGCGACCGCGTCGGCGGCCGCCGCGTGGTCACCGGCGAAGGGCGTGGTCGAGGCCCAGCGGAGGGCGACGCACTCGAGGCACGGCCCCTCGTCGGGCACGACCACCGGGCCGACGAGCTGGAAGCGGCCGTCGAACGGGTGGACGGGGAGCCACGCCCGCCCGGCCGCGTGCATCCTCGCCCCCACCTCGCGGAGGAGCCGCCGGCTGCCGGCCGCGATGACCAGGTCGGCATCGGACTCGTCGGTCAGCTCCGCCGAGGGCAGGGCCTCGGCGAGGGAGGCGAGCAGGGCGGGGATGTCGTCGCCGACGAGCGCGACCCGGGCGGGGATGCGCGGATCCCGCAGGGGCCCGAGCCCCGTGCGGTCGCCGCCGTTGCGCCGGGCCTCGTCGAGGATGTGCGCGAGCTCGGCCTGGTCGGGGTCGTCGAGCCGGCCGACCGGGTGGAGCGACGGGACGTCGTCCGCCGCGGACCGGGTGGGCGCGCCCACGACGACGTCCCGGAGGACCAGCTCGTCGACGAGCTCGGCCACGACCGGGGCGTGCTCGGCGAAGGCGCGATCGACGTCCGCGCGCGTGAAGGGCCGGGAGAGGAGGCGCGACACCGCGGAGACGGCGTCGCCCGAGGGCAGCTGCAGGGAGACCAGCTCGCGACCGCCGAGGAGGTGGAGGGTGTCCTCCACCTCCCCGGCGGCGTAGCGGGGACTCACCGAGTAGGTCGTCGACGGGTCCATGGCGGACCCGTCAGCGAGGCTGCTGCTTGCTGCTGCACGAGCAGCACGTGCTGCAGCAGAGGGTGACGTCGGCCATGACGACCTCGGCCTCCCGTCCGCGGTGCGTGATGGTGAAGCCGAACGCCTCGGCGAGGACGGCGTCGGCGCGCGCGGCGTCGACCTCCTCGACGCGCGTGTTCGCCTCCGCGAGCGCCGACGCTCCCGTCGACACCGGTCCTTCCATGAGCATGGTCATGCCGTTTCCTCTCTCCGAGCGGTGATGCGGTGATGGTGGGTGGGACGACGTCTTTCTAGCACGATCCTCCGTGCCCTGGGCGAGAACGCCTGTCCTGTGGCCAACCCGTCCGCCCGACCGGCCGATCCACCCGCGTCGAGGCCGCCCGCGTCGGATCCGGCGCGTACCCTGGAGCCCGTGACGGACGAGATGCTGGCCTTCCCCTGGGAGGACGACCTCGCCCCCGCCGCACCCGCTCCGCCGCCGCCCCCACCGCACCTCACGCGGATCGTCGCCCACTCCTCCGACCGCGTCGCCTGGCTGCGCGCGCGGAGCTTCGGCATCACCGCCACCGACGTCGCCCGGCTCGCGACGGACGCCTCGCTGCAGGCCGTCGCGCTCGAGAAGCTCTACGGCTCGGGCTTCGGCGGCAACCGGTACACCGACCACGGCCGGGAGCGCGAGCCGGAGATCGCGCGCTGGGTCGAGGCCGAGCACGGGATCGTCCCGAGCGCGCACCTCTTCCACGCGGAGGGCCAGCGCCGCCACCTCGCGACGCCCGACGGCGTGGGCGTCCGGTCCGACGGCCGGCTCGAGCTCGCGGAGATCAAGACCACCGCCAAGCCGTGGCGCAGCGTGCCCCGCAACTACCTGCGCCAGATCTGGTGGCAGCAGTACGTGCTGGGTGCCGAGCGCTCGCTCATCGTGTGGGAGCAGCACGTCGACTTCGTGCCGGTCCACGAGATCCCGAGGTGGAAGTGGATCGACCGGGACGAGGCCGAGATCGCGGCGCTCGTCGCGCGCGCGAACGACCTCATCGCCCTCATCGTCCGCATGGCCAACGCGCCGGCCGGAGCCCGCGGCCTGGCCTAACCCGGCCTCAGCGGATGCGCGCGATCCGAACCCGCACCCGCATCCGCTCGACCGCGCGCCGGGGCGGCGCCGTCCGGTCCGGCCCGATGCGCACGCCCGTGACCCGCGCCACCGCCTCGACCCCCGCGAGCCCGCCAGCCGTGAGGCCCCTCCGCATTCTTCTCACCCGGGGAACACCGTGGAAACACGCCCGACTCACGCGCCGACTTCACTGGACGAGCGGGGGCCGAGGTGGGACCCACCACGCCGCCGGGTCCGAGGAGGGGTCGCACGATGAGCCAGGTCGTCCAGTCCAGAGCCGGCGCCGCAGCCGCCGAGGCCGAGCGGGACCGCGCGGCCGCGGCCGTCGCCCTCGCACCGCGCGGGGAGACCATGCGGGCGGTCGTCGTCACCGAGACGGGCGGGCCCGAGGTGCTGCACCTGGCGGACGTGCCCGTGCCGCACCGCCTCGACTCGGAGGTGCTCGTGAAGGTCGTCGCCGCCGGGGTGAACCCCCTCGACCTGCGGCTGCGCGCGGGCGGGCCCGGCGGTCCGGGCCTCGGCGCGCTGCCCGCGGTGCTCGGCCGCGACTTCAGCGGGGTCGTCGTGGAGTCCCCCTACGAGGACCACGCGCTGCATCCCGGCGACGAGGTGTTCGGGCTCGCCATGGTGCCGCGCATGCCGGGCAGCTACGCCCCGTACATCGCCGTCCCGAGCGTCAGCCTCGCCCGGAAGCCCGCCCGGCTCTCGCACGTCGAGGCGGCGGCCACGCCGGTCAGCGCGCTCACGGCGTGGGGCATGGTGGTCGACATCGGCCGGGCCCACGAGGGCCAGGTCGTCCTGGTGCACGCGGGCGCGGGCGGGGTCGGCCACTTCGCCGTGCAGTTCGCGCGCCACTTCGGCGCCCGGGTCGTCGCGACCGGATCGCCCCGGAACGTCGACTGGCTGGCGGAGCTCGGCGCCGACGAGGTCATCGACCGCACGCAGGTGCGCTTCGAGGACGTGCTCGCCGACGTCGACGTGGTGATCGACCTGGTCGGCAACTGCACGGACGACACCGGCACGCGGTCCCTCCAGGTCCTCCGGCGCGGGGGCCTGCTGGTCAGCGCGCCCGTGCAGGGGTGGCCGACCCTCGTGCAGGACGCCGCCGCGGTGGGCGTGCGCGCCACCCACTACGAGGTCGCGCCCGACGGCCAGACGCTGGCGGTCATCGCCCGGCTCCTCGAGTCGGGCGACATCAAGGTGTACGTCGACGAGGTGTTCGACCTGGAGGATGCGGCGGAGGCGCACCGCCACATGGAGAGCGGCCATGCGCGCGGCAAGGTCGTGCTGAACGTGTCGCGCGGCTGACCGCCGGGGCTCAGCCGCGGACGGTCGCGGCGAGCGGCTGCTCCATCACGTGGTCGGTCTCGACGGCGTCCGACAGGCGGAACGAGCGCGTGCCGACGATGCGGAAGCCGCTGCGCTCGTAGAAGCGGATGGCCCGCGCGTTGTGCTCGTTGACCCCGAGCCAGATGCCGGCCCGGGCGTCGCGACCCCGCTCCCCCGCCAGCTCGCGCGCGATCCGCAGCGTCTCCGCCATGAGCGGCCGGGCGACCCCGACCCCGTGCATCCCGGCCTCCACGTACACCTTGCTGAGCTCGACCTCGGGCCGGAGCCGGAGCGCGCCGGCCACGTCGGGGTCGGCGGGAGGCGCGGCGACGAGCATCGTGTAGCCCACCGGGCGGCCGTCCACCTCCGCGAGGAGGACACGGTGGGCCGCGTCCTCGAGGTGCGCCCGGAAGCGGGCGGGCGAGAGCACGGAGCGGATGTGCGCCGCGATCGCCTCGGTCGTCGTCGTGGGCGGGCACGCGAGGGCGAAGGTGCGCGCGGCGAGTGCCGCGACCTCCTCCGCGTCGGCGGGCGTCGCGACGCGGAACGCGGGGGCGGAGGAGACGGCGGGGTCGTGCGCGGCGGCGGTCGCGATGTCGGGGGTGCTCACCCTGAGAGCCTAGGCACCGGCACGGCCCGGAGACGACGGAAGGGCCCGCCGAGGCGGGCCCTTCCTATGCTGCGATCGTGCGGGCGCTCGCGCGCCGTGGGACTAGATGGAGTTGACGTCCACCGGGATGCCGGGGCCGAAGGTCGTGGAGACCGTGGCCTTCTGCACGTAGCGGCCCTTCGAGGAGGACGGCTTGAGGCGGACGATCTCCTCGAGCGCGGCGCCCACGTTCTCGGAGAGCTGCTCGGGCGAGAAGCTCGCCTTGCCGACCACGAAGTGGACGTTGGCGTGCTTGTCGACGCGGAACTCGATCTTGCCGCCCTTGATGTCGGACACCGCGCGCGCGACGTCCGGGGTGACCGTGCCGGTCTTGGGGTTGGGCATGAGGCCACGCGGTCCGAGGACCTTGCCGAGGCGTCCGACCTTGCCCATGAGCTCGGGCGTGGAGACGGCGGAGTCGAACGACGTGTAGCCGCCCGCCACCTTCTCGATGAGCTCGTCGCCGCCGACCTCGTCGGCTCCGGCGGCGATGGCCGCCTCGGCCGCGGGGCCCGTCGCGAAGACGATGACGCGGGCGGTCTTGCCGGTACCGTGAGGAAGGATGACGGTGCCGCGGACCATCTGGTCTGCCTTGCGGGGGTCGACGCCGAGCTTGAGCGCGACCTCGACGGTGCTGTCGAACTTGCTGGAACCGGTCTCGCGCGCGAGCTCGACGGCCTCCGCGGCGGTGTACGCCTTGGCGGGATCGATCTTCTCGGCTGCGGCCCGGTAGGCCTTGGACTTCGCCATGTTCTTCTCCTGTTTCGAGAGTGCGGTGGATGTGAGCCTGGCTGGCTCTCCCGCGTGATGCTGGAGCGGACCCCGGACGGGCTCCGCGGGTGGTGGAGGCTAGGCCTCGACCGTGATGCCCATGGAGCGGGCGGTGCCGGCGATGATCTTCGCCGCGGCGTCGATGTCGTTGGCGTTGAGGTCGGCCTGCTTCTGCTCGGCGATCTCGCGGACCTGGTCCATCGTGAGCTTCGCGACCTTGACCGTGTGCGGCGTGCCCGAGCCCTTGGCGACTCCGGCGGCCTTCTTGATGAGCTCCGCGGCCGGGGGCGTCTTCAGGATGAACGTGAACGTCCGGTCCTCGTAGACGGTGATCTCGACGGGGATGACGTTCCCGCGCTGAGCCTCGGTCTGGGCGTTGTACGCCTTGCAGAACTCCATGATGTTGACGCCGTGCTGTCCCAGCGCCGGCCCGATGGGCGGTGCGGGGTTGGCGGCGCCGGCCTTGATCTGCAGCTTGATCAGACCCGTGACCTTCTTCTTCGGTGCCATTTCTCTTCCTTCTTCTTGATTGCTAGATCGAGCGGGCCGCGCGGCCCGACCGCCTAGAGCTTGGTGACCTGGTCGAAGCTGAGCTCGACCGGGGTCTCGCGCTCGAACAGGGAGACGAGGACCGTGAGCTTGCCGCTCTCGGGCTTGATCTCGCTGATGGAGCCGGGGAGGCCCGCGAACGAGCCCTCCTTGATCGTGATCGTCTCGCCGATCTCGAAGTCGACCTCGGCGGCGACGACGCGCTGCGCCTGGCCGCCCTTGGTGGGCTGGCCCTTGACCTGCGCCACCTCCTTGATCTCGACGAGGCTCTTCAGCATGGAGAAGGCCTCCTCGAAGCGCAGCGGCGTGGGGTTGTGGGCGTTGCCCACGAAGCCCGTGACGCCGGGGGTGTGGCGGACGACCGACCAGCTGTCCTCGTTGAGGCTCATGCGCACCAGCACGTAGCCGGGGATGCGCACGCGGTTGACCATCTTGCGCTGGCCGTTCTTGATCTCGACGACGTCCTCCATCGGGACCTCGATCTGGTAGATGTCGTCCTCCATGTTGAGCGACACCATGCGGTTCTCGATGTTGCTCTTCACGCGGCGCTCGAAGCCCGCGTAGGAGTGGATGACGTACCACTTGCCCGGCTTGGAGCGGAGCTCCTTGCGGAAGTCCTCGTAGGGGTCGACCTCGGGCGCGTCCTCGTCGGGCACCAGGTCGGCCTCGGCCTCCGCGACGTCCTCGGCGGTGGCGGGCGTGACCTCGGCGGGCTCGAGGGCCTCCTCGGCCGCCTCCTCCTCCGCCTCGTCGTCGGTCGCCTCGACGGCGGCCTCGGCCTCGTCGGCGGAGTCGATGTCGAGCGCGTCCTCGACGATCGCGTCGGCCTCGGGGTCGTCCACCGACTCCATGGCGTCGAGCGCGGCCGTCAGGTCGGTCTCGACGTCGTCGCCCTCGACGTGCAGGGCGGTGTGCTCCGCCGCGTCCGAGCTGCCCTCGGATGCGGTGGTGACGGAACCCTCCTGGGCCTCGTCCACCTCGGAGGACTGCTCCGCCGCGGGGGCGAGGTCGACGTCGTCGCGCTTGCTCTCAGCCAATGGATCTACTTCCCTCGTTCTTCGTCGTGCATGTACGTCTCGTGCCGTGCGACTCCCGCACGCGCGGAGGCGGATCGATCCGACCCGCCGCGCTCCCGGCCCTCGTGCGCCGCGGCGCGAGGGCCCGTGGACCCCGTGCGACCGCCGTCCGGTCCGTGCCGCCTCCGTCCGGAGGCCCCGGTGCTAGGCGCCGTTGCCGAACACCACGATGGCGAGGTACCCGAACAGCTGGTCGAGGAGCGAGACGATCACCATCATCACGATGACGAAGGCCAGGACCACTCCCGTGAACGTGAGCAGCTCCTTGCGGGTGGGGGTGACCACCTTCTTGAGCTCCTGCACGACCTGCTTGATGAAGAGCACCAGCCGGGCGAAGGGGTTGCGCCGCGCGTCCCGCTGCTCGCGAGCCTGCGCGACGATCTCCTCGCTCGGCTCGTCGACGATCTTCCGCGCCACGCGTGGGTCCCTTCCTGCATTGCTCGGCGCCTCCCGGAGCTCGGGCGAGCCGCGATGGGCCGCGTCCGTGGACGCGGATCATCTAGCAGGGCGGACAGGACTCGAACCTGCAACCTGCGGTTTTGGAGACCGCTGCTCTACCAATTGAGCCACCACCCTCTGCGTCGGCGCCCGCCTGCCCCTGCACCCCACCACCGTGCGAGCACGGACGGAAGAGGGCGCGGAAGAGCATGGCGGAGATACCGACCCGGACGAGTGTACCAGCATCCGCGCCCGCGCGGTCCGGACCCCCGTCCGACGGGCGTCGGCGCCCGCGTGGCGCGCCGTCCGGATCCCTATGCTCGCAGGTATGTCCGAACCGCAGAGCACCGTCCCCCTCAGCCGCGTCTCCACCCGCATCGGATCCATCGCCGAGTCCGCGACCCTCAAGGTCGACGGCAAGGCCAAGGCCCTGCAGGCTGCCGGGCGTCCCGTGATCAGCTTCGCGGCGGGCGAGCCCGACTTCCCGACACCCGACTACGTGGTCGAGGCCGCGGTCGAGGCCGCCCGGGATCCGCGCAACCACCGCTACACCGCCGCCGCCGGCCTCCCCGACCTCCGCGAGGCGATCGCCGACAGGACGCGCGCCTCCTCCGGCCTCGACGTGGGGATCGACCGGATCATCGTCACCAACGGCGGCAAGCAGGCCGTGTACCAGGCGTTCCAGACGCTGCTCGACCAGGGCGACGAGGTGCTCGTCCCCACGCCGTACTGGACCACCTACCCCGAGGCCATCCGGCTCGCGGGCGGCGTCCCCGTCGACGTGTTCGCGGGCGCCGACCAGGGCTACCTCGTCACCGTCGAGCAGCTCGAGGCCGCATGGACCCCGCGCACGAAGGTGCTGCTGTTCGTCTCGCCCTCCAACCCCACGGGTGCCGTCCACTCGCGGGAGCAGACCCGCGAGATCGGCGAGTGGGCCGACGCCAAGGGCCTGTGGGTCATCAGCGACGAGATCTACCAGGACCTCGTATACGACGGGGCCGAGGCCGCGAGCATCGTCGACGTCGTGCCGGCGCTGGCCGACCGCACGATCCTCGTCAACGGCGTCGCGAAGACCTACGCGATGACCGGCTGGCGGGTCGGGTGGATGGTCGGCCCTGCGGACGCCATCAAGGCCGCCGGCAACCTGCAGTCGCACCTCTCCTCCAACGTCTCCAACGTCTCGCAGCGCGCGGCGATCGCGGCGCTCCGCGGCCCGCGGGACACCGTCGACCGCATGCGGGAGGCGTTCGACCGCCGCCGCCGCACGATCGTCGCCGAGCTCGACGCCATCCCGGGCTTCGTCACGCCCACTCCGCAGGGCGCGTTCTACGTCTACCCCGACGTCACGGGCCTGTTCGGCCGCGAGATCGACGGCGTGACCCCCACGAGCTCGCTCGAGGTCGCCGACCTGCTGCTCGAGAAGGCGGAGGTCGCGGCGGTGCCCGGCGAGGCGTTCGGCCCGAGCGGGTTCCTGCGCTTCAGCTACGCGCTCGGCGACGAGGCGCTGCTCGAGGGCGTGCGGCGGATCCGCGACCTCCTCGCTTGATCCGCTGCGCGTCCCGTGCGGGTCGGCCTCGCTCGGGGAAGGGCTCTGATCATCGTCCTATGACGACAACAGTCGAGGCATTCGTCTCGGCTCGGAAGCGCCCGGTCCCCCTCACACGAACCACCCCGGCCTGATCGCGACCCACGCGGCCCGATGATCTTCGATCGGATCCACACTTTCATCACGAGAGATCGCTGGCGGCTTTCCGCACCAGCCCGATCGATACGTCCCGGGGCGACCGGGCGGTGGCCTGGCGCCGGCCTACGTCGCCCGGGTCGGCTCGCTTCGGTGCTCATGCACCTCCCGAGCGAGGCCACGCCCTCCGGCGTGCGCTCCTGGAACCCCGCGCCCCGGCCGGTACCACCCCTGCACACATCCGCAACGCGCCCTGTGGAATACGCGAGCAGCACGGACTGCGCGAGCACTACGTTGCCCGTCATCGCCCCGCATCGACAGAGGACGCACGGCGAGGACGAACGCGACCTGCATCTCGTTCCACAGATCGATGCAGATCTGGCCCGCGACATCGGGAAGCCATCCCCGATCACGGTCGACACACGGCTGCTCATTCTTGCCGCCTTCTCACACGACGCATCGAGCGGTTTCCGCGGCGCTCCTCCCGAACCGTCTCCGCAGAGCCTGCTGCGCGAACGGCGCCATGCGAACTTCCTTCCGGCACCTCCCCTGACCGCGCGGCGCCGGAAGGAAGCCGCGTCGAGAATCAGCAGTGCATGCCCCAAGCGAAGCGAAGTCCTTTGCGCGACCTGACGACCGTGGCCGTCCAGTCAGACAATCGGACAAAGAGGTTGCTCATGAAGAATGTGCGAATATCCCCTTCAGCGGCAATGCCGTTGGGTGCGCTCGGGGTGTCCTTGGTTCTCGTCCTGGCACCGGCGCTTCCCGCTGATGCTGGCACGGATCCATCGTCGCCCCATACGGGCAGATGTAGCCCCACCCAGGCAGAAGTGCAGGACTTCGCGCTGAAGAGCCAGACGGAGCAGGAGGCGTGGACGAGGCTCACCGATCGCGATGCGGAGGAGTTCGAGGCCGTCTACGACCAGGCAGGACTACAGGCGCAAAGCGGACTTCGCTTCACCACCGAGAGCGCGACCGCGTGGCGCGTCACCCCTGACCTCCGCATGCTGCGCATCCCCGTCGCGTCAGGACAAGATGTCGAATAGCAGACCAGCATCTCCGTCTTCTTCGACGACGCGGGCAAGCTCATCGACACTGCTGAGTTCCTGTTCAAGGCCACCTCCCCCACTTCCGGAGCCGTTAACGCTTGGGCTGGAAGCAAGACTGTGTTGAATCACGACGTGAACGCTCCTGGAGCCCGTTCCTCGAAGGCCCTCTCTTCCCAGGGCGGATCGATCTCCACCATCGACTACCAGAGAGGAGACTGGTGGGGGAACTTCAACCAGTGCCTCTCCAACGCCGGGATCGCCGCGTGGGTCATGACCGGCATCAGCATCGCCTGTGCCGCGATCTGCGTCGCCACACTAGGAGCCGGATGTCTCGTCTGCCTAGGGGCCGCATCAGCGGGATTCAGCGGCACAGTGACTTTTTGAATCGGCATGGCCAACCACTACAGCTGAGATGATGATGCAGAACAGCAAGAGAATAGCCGAGTCCATTCCCAGCGTTGCGGTGATGCTGGCGATCCCCGGACTGGTCTTGAGCCAGATCGCACCGTTCAGCAGCTACGCCGCGGTGTTCTGGCTCACGTCGGGCGCGTTCATGCTCGTCGCATTGACATTCGCCATCCGCAATCGGCGGAACAGCAAAGAGAAGTGAGACGGCCAGGGCCCCCGTCCCTTGGGGTTCGGCGCGGTGGACCCTTATCTGTCCTGATTCGTGCGCCGGATCCGCGACCTGCTGGCCTGACCCGCCGCCCGGCCCGTGCCGGCCGACCCGCCCCTAGAGGGAGAGGCCGACCAGCACGGGCTCGGGCTGCAGGATCACGCCGTGCTCGCTCATCACGCGGCCCTGCACGTAGCGCGCGAGGGCGGCGACGTCCTCGGCGGTCGCGGTGCCGCGGTTCGTGAGCGCGAGCGTGTGCTTCGAGGAGATCGCGGCGCCCGATCCGGGCAGCCGGAAGCCGCGCTGCACGCCTGAGCGCTCGATGAGCCACGCGGCGCTGAGCTTCACGCCCGCGGGCTCGCGACGGCGGCGCGCGACGGCCTCGCGCTCGATCGCCTCCGCGACCTCCCACTGGTCGCCGAGGGGGACGACGAGGTCCTCGGGCGGGTCCTCCTGCGGCCAGCGCGGGGCGTCGGCCGGCAGCGTGCGGGCGAAGGCGGCGCTGACGATCGGGTTGGTGAAGAAGGACCCGGCGCTCCAGGTGTCGGGATCCGCGTCGTCGAGCACCATGCCCTTGGACGCCCGGAGCGCCAGCACGGTCTCGTGCACGCGGGCGACGGGCACGCGGTCGCCGAGCTCGACGCCGAGGGCGCCCGCCAGCTGCGGGTAGGCGATCGGCAGGCCGAGCGCGTCGGGGCCGTCGCCCGGGGTGAGCGCGAAGTCCACCGAGAGCACGACGCCCACGCGGCCGCGCTTCAGCGACGACGTGCGGTAGCCGAGGCCGAGGTCGGCGGTACTGAGCCGTTCCACCGTCCCCGACTCGTAGTCGAGGAAGTCGACGGCCTCGAGGACGTCGGCGACCTCCTGGCCGTACGCGCCGATGTTCTGCACCGGGGAGGCGCCGGTCGACCCGGGGATCCCGGAGAGCGCCTCGAGGCCCGCGAGGCCGTCGGCCACGGTGCGCGCCACGAGCGCGTCCCACGGCTCGCCGGCCTGCACGCGCACGAGCACGGTCCCGTCGGGGCGCACCTCGCCGACCTCGACGCCACGCGTCGCGATGCGGACGACCGTGCCGGCGATCCCCTCGTCGGAGACCAGGGTGTTGGAGCCGCCGCCGAGGACCACCCAGTCCTCGCCGACGGACCACAGGCCGAGCAGCGTGTCGACGAGCTCGTCGCGCTCGCTCACGGTCACGAGCTCCTCCGCGGGGCCGCCGACGCGGAGCGTCGTGAGGTCGGCGAGCGGGGCGTCGCGGTGGGTCTGGATCGTCACGGGTGCCCTACGCCAGCCGGACCTGCGCCTGCGCGCGGCCCAGCACCGTCTTGCCGTCGACCGAGGCGGCGATGTCGATGCGGACGGTCCCCGCCTCCGCGTCGATCGCGCCGACCTTGGCGACGATGGTCATGTCCTGCCCGGCGGTGGGATCCACGACCACGGGCCGCGTGAAGCGCACACCGTACGCGACGATGCGGGCCGGGTCGCCCGCCCAGTCGGCGACGGGCTGCACTGCCTGGCCCATGGTGAGCATGCCGTGCGCCAGCACGCCCGGGAGCCCGACCGACGCGGCGACGTCGTCGCGGTAGTGGATGGGGTTGAAGTCGCCCGACGCGCCCGCGTAGCGGACGAGGGAGTCGCGCGTGAGGTGGAGGGAGCGCTCGGCCACGACGTCGCCCACCGCGAGGTCGGCCAGCACGGGCACGGCGGATGCGGCGCTCACGCGTCGTCCCCCCGCACCACGAGGGTCGAGACGGCCGTGACGACGTGCGCGCCGGACGCGTCGACCATGGCGGACTCGGCGGTCACCATCGAGTTCCCGCCGAGGGTGGCGACCTTCGTGACGGTCAGCGTGGCGGTGAGCTCGTCGCCCGCGACCACGGGGCGCGTGTACGTGAACGCCTGCTCGCCGTGCACGACGCGGCTGAAGTCGATGCCCGCGTCGGGCTCCGCGAGGAGCTGCGCGAGCGTCGCCTCCTGCACCACGACGGGGAAGGTGCTCGGCGCGACCACGTCCGCGTGGCCCGCGGCGCGCGCGGCCTCGGGGTCGAGGTGGACGGGGTGGGTGGCGCCGACGGCACGGGCGAACTCGCGCACCTTCTCGCGTCCCACCAGGTACGGGGCGGCGGCGGGGAGCACGCGACCCTGGATCTCTGGATTCACTGGCACCGGACGATCCTACGCGGCGGGCCCGTCGGCGCCCTCGGGGGCGCCGGCCGGCGAGCGCCCCCGGGCACGCGAGAGCCCCGGCCCCCACTTCTCGTGGGGACCGGGGCCCGGGTCGCGATGCCGCCGGAGCGGATCAGCTGCCTACTGGCAGGAGTCGCACTGCAGGAGCTCCATGGGGTCGACGGGGATCGCGTAGCCGCCGACGGAGTCGTTGTTGTCGTAGTCCATGTGTGCCTCCTGGTGCGTCGTGTCGGGAGCCGCCGGTCGCGGTTCCTCAGGTCTCGGTGCTCGCAGCTCCGTGGCCTCCCGGGACCGCGTCGATGCGGGTCCCGGGTTGCTCGGCCACCTGGTGGGGCGGCGAGGTCTCCACTATATAACCCGAACTACAGACCTGTCATTCCACTACATCTAGTGTTTCGGCGTGTCGCGGCGCCTTCCGCACGATCATGCGGATCTGCGCTCGCCGACCGGATCTGGAGCCCGCGCGACCCCGGCGTGTCGCCCGCGGAGGCGCCCCACGACGGATGCCGCGGCCCCGGGCCGACCCGCTCCCGGGCGGCCGCGCAGACCGTCGCGGCACGCACGAGGGCCGCCGCGAACGCGTCGCGGCGGCCCTCGTGCGCTCGGTGCGCGGGAGGCCGATCAGGCGCCGCCCTCGCGCGCCTCCTTCTCCGCCTCGGACTCGCTGGCGGTGTAGTCGCCGCCGGCGGACGCCTCGCGGCGCTCCTCGTCGTGCGCGTCGGGGACGGGGTTGCCCTGGGTCTTGTAGAGCACGTCGTCGTGCTCGGCGCCCGAGGCGTGGTCGGGGTGGTCGGGGGATTCGTGGTGGGTCATGCCCGGAGGCTACGCCCGGCACCTGTCCGATCGGAAGCACGGGATCCGGTGGGGCATGAGGAAAGGCCCCGGAACCTGGCGAGAGGTGTCCGGGGCCTATCGAGGAGGACGGACCGCGGAGGATCCGTGCTTCCGTAGCGGGAGCGGGACTTGAACCCGCGACACCACGATTATGAGCCGTGTGCTCTAACCACCTGAGCTACCCCGCCATGACCCCCGCCGGCGGCCGTGGCCGCTCGTGGAGGATCGAGCCCCCAGTGAGGATTGAACTCACTACCTCTTCCTTACCAAGGAAGTGCTCTACCAATGAGCTATGGGGGCGTGCCTGGGCGCGTCGGAGACGCGCTGGAACCCTACGACGATAGCAGGTCCGGGACCGCCCGCGAGACGCGCGACGGCCCCGGACCGGGGCACGGCCGGCCCGGACGGGCGGCCGGCAGGGGATCAGACGGCGGACAGGTCCCGGACCTCGTCGGCCGTCAGCTCGAGCTCGACGGAGGCCAGGAGGTCCGGGAGCTGCGTGAGGTCGCGCGCGCTCGCGATCGGCGCCGTGACCGACGGCTGGGCCCGGAGCCAGGCGAGGGAGACGGTCGTGACGCTGACGCCGTGGTCCGCGGCGACGCGATCGAGCACCTCGAGGAGGGCGCGGCCGTGGTCGTCGTAGTACTGGGAGGCGGCGCCGGCGCGCGGGCTGTCGACGTCCGCGCCACGGTACTTCCCGGTGAGGAAGCCGCTCGCGAGGCCCGAGTACGGCGCCGAGGCGATGCCCTCGCGGATCAGGAGGTCGGCGAGCTCGCCCTCGTAGTCGTCGCGGGCGACGAGGTTGTAGCGGTTCTGGAGCACCTCGAAGCGGGCGATGCCCTCGCGGGCCGAGATGTCGAGGGCGGCCTGCAGGCGCTCCGCGGTGAAGTTGGAGGCGCCGATCGCGCGCACCTTCCCCTCCGTCACCAGCTCGGCGAGCGCGGTCACGGTCTCCTCGAGCGGGGTGTCCCGGTCGTCGACGTGCGCGTAGTAGAGGTCGATCGCGTCCACGCCCAGGCGGCGGAGGCTGGCCTCCACGCCGCGACGGACGCTGTCGCGGGAGGTGCCCTTCGCGGCCTCGAGCGAACCCACCTTGGTGGCGATGACGAGGTCGTCGGGGCGGCCGCGCGACGCGAGCCAGCGGCCGATGATCTCCTCGGACTCGCCGCCGGAGTTGCCGGGCTTCCACGCGGAGTACACGTCCGCCGTGTCGATGAAGTTGCCGCCGACCGCCGTGTAGGCGTCGAGGAGCCGGAACGAGGTCTCCTCGTCGGCGGTCCACCCGAAGACGTTGCCGCCGAAGGACAGGGGCAGCACCTCCAGGCCGCTGGATCCGAGGGGCACGCGTGCGGGGTTCGTCATGACTGATCTCCTTCGTCCGGTGATGACGGCGGTGGCCGCCTCCAGGGTCAAGCCGCCGCGGGCGCCCGGCTATTCCGCCGCCGCGCGCCCGGCGGTCCCGCGGGGCCCGCGCTCCCGACCGCGCCGCGGGGAGGCCCACCGCCCGTCGCCTAGGCTCGTCGCATGACTCCGCCTGCCCCCACAGCCCTGTCCCCGGCTGCCCGGGACGACATCCTGACCCGCCCCGACGGCGACGACGCGCACGGCACCGGATCCGAGTGGTGGCGCACCGCCGTGATCTACCAGATCTACCCCCGCTCGTTCGCGGACTCCGACGGCGACGGCATCGGCGATCTCCCCGGCATCACCGAGCGGCTCCCCGCGCTCCGCGAGCTCGGGGTCGACGCCGTCTGGCTCTCCCCGTTCTTCCTCTCCCCGCAGAACGACGCCGGCTACGACGTGGCCGACTACTGCGACGTGGACCCGCTGTTCGGCACCCTCGACGACTTCGACCGGATGCAGCGCCGCGCGCACGAGCTCGGCCTCCGCGTGATCGTCGACATCGTCCCCAACCACACCTCCTCCGAGCACCGCTGGTTCCAGGAGGCCATCGCGACCCCCGCCGGCAGCGAGGAGCGCGCCCGATACATGCTCCGCGACGGGAAGGGCGCCGACGGCGAGCTCCCGCCCAACAACTGGGAGTCGATCTTCGGCGGACCCGCCTGGACGCGCCTCACGGAGCCCGACGGCACGCCCGGCCAGTGGTACCTGCACCTGTTCGACTCGTCGCAGCCCGACCTCGACTGGACGAACCCGTGGGTGCGCGCCCGGTTCCGCGAGATCCTCCGCTTCTGGCTCGACCGCGGGGTCGACGGATTCCGCGTGGACGTCGCGCACGGCATGGTCAAGGCCCCCGGCCTCCCGGACTACACGCCGCCCGAGGGCCAGGGCAGCATGGGCGGCGGCGCCGGCGGCGTGGACGACGAGCCCGCCGCGTCCGCTCCCCCGCCGCCGTACTTCGCGCAGGAGGGCGTCCACGAGATCTACCGCGAGTGGCGCGAGATCTTCGACTCCTACGACGGCGACCGTGCCATGGTCGCCGAGGCGTGGGTGGAGCCGCTCGCGAAGCTCGCCGACTGGGTCCGCCCCGACGAGATGCACCAGGCCTTCAACTTCAGCTACCTCGAGACGCCGTGGGACGCGACCGCGCTCCGGCACACCATCGACGCGTCGCTGGCGACCTTCTCCTCCGTCGGCGCGCCCAGCACGTGGGTGCTGTCGAACCACGACGTGGTGCGGCACGCCAGCCGCCTCGCGCTCTCGGGCGAGAACCCGCAGGGCGTCGGCATCGGCCCGCGCTCGACCGTGACGGTGGACGAGGAGCTCGGCCTCCGCCGGGCCCGCGCCGCCAGCGCGCTCATGCTCGCGCTGCCCGGCAGCGCCTACATCTACCAGGGCGAGGAGCTCGGGCTGCCGGAGGACATCCGCCTGCCCGACCAGGCGCGCCAGGACCCGACGTTCCACCGCACCGGGGGCGAGCGCTACGGGCGCGACGGGTGCCGCGTGCCGATCCCGTGGGAGGCGGGCGCCCCGTCGTACGGCTTCAGCACCGGCGACGCCAGCTGGCTGCCGCAGCCCGACGACTGGGACCGGTTCGCCCGCGACACCGAGCAGGCGGATCCCGCCTCGACGCTGTCGCTCTACACGGAGGCGCTGCTGCTCCGCCGCGAGCACGGCCTCGCGCTCGGCGACATGGAGTGGATCACGGCGGAGGGCGACGACGTCCTCGCCTTCCGCAGCTCGGGCGTCACGGTCGTCGCGAACCTCGGGGCCGCGCCCGTGCCGCTGCCCGAGGGCCGCGTGCTGCTCGCCAGCCGCCCGCTCGACGGGGACGCCGTGCCGTCCGACACGACGGTCTGGCTCATCGCCGACTGACCCGGTCGGCGCCGCC
>NZ_JAVCVL010000310.1:0-2309 GCF_032917815.1 Clavibacter sp. MX14-G9D
TCGCGGTCGCCGCCGTGCTCGTCGTCGCCGCGGCCGTCATCGCCGGCCTGCCGGGCCTCCTCATCGCCCTCGGCGTGGTCGCGCTCATCGCCGGGCTCATCCCGCTCGTCCGCGGCGGCTCCGCATGGATCCCCGGCATCCGCAGCCGAGCGGCCGGCGGCGTCGCCGCGGGCCTCGCCCTCGTGCTGATCGCCGGCGGCGCGGTCGCCGCGACCCTGCCGACCCCCGAGGACACCGTCGCCGACCCCGACGCCCTCGAGATCTCGGACGCGCGCCCCGTCCCGGAGACCACGGACCTCGCGAACCCCCTGCCCGTCTCGGCGGACGGCCTGGTCGAGATGGTGGACGTGACGCGCATGCGCGCGGTCGACGCCGGGGACACGCTCGCCGCGTCCGGGTTCGGCATCGCGTTCGCCGACGCCGCGGGCAGCGCGCTCGTCCGCCAGGACGTGTGGATCGTCGCGCGCCAGGACCCTGCGGCCGGCACGCGCGTCGAGCCCGGATCCACCGTCACCCTCACGCTCTCCGCGCCCGCACCGGAGCGGATCGCCCTGCCGATCGTGCCCAAGGCGCCGGACATCCCGGCCCGTCCGGGCACCCGACCGGGCACGCAGCCCGGCTCGGGCGGCGGGAACGGCGGCGGCAGCACGGGCGGCGGCGGGAACACCGGCGGCGTCACGCCCCCGTCCCAGGAGCCGAGCACGCCGTCGGAACCTTCCCCGCAGCCCACGACGGACCCGACCGTGCCGCCCGTCCCCACGCCGGAACCGACCACGCCGACGCCCGTCGACCCGGTCCCCACCACCCCGCCGGTGGACCCGCCTGTCGATCCCCCCGTGGATCCGCCGGTGGACCCTCCCGTGGACCCCACGACGCCGCCCGAGGATCCCGGCACCGAGCCGTTCCCCGAGACGCCGCCCGCCGAGGCCTAGACCCCCGACGCGTCCGTCCGCGGGTCGGCGGCCGTCCCGGCGCCGCCCGCCCCGGACGTCCGCAGGTGCGCCCGCTGCCCGTCGCGGTCGAGGATCGTCAGGATCTCCGCCACGCCCCGGTGCGCCCCCATCCCGTGCGGCACCATGGTCGAGAACTCGGCGGCGTCGCCCTCCTCCACGAGGATGGTGCGCTCGCCCAGCTGCAGGCGCACCGTCCCCGAGAGCACCGTGAACCAGTCGCGACCGGGGTGCACGCCCAGCTGGTCGACGGGCACCGGCCGCGTCGGCGTCATGCGGATCTTCGCGACGAACACGCCGGAGTCCCCGCGTCCGCCGCGCGAGAGGATCCAGGTCGTGCGACCCGCCTCCGCGTCCTCCTGGGGGCGGATCACGACGTCGGCGTCGTCCCCGGACTCGATGAGCGCGTCGAGCGACGTCTCGAGCGCCTGCGCGATGGGCACGAGCTGGTCGAGCGCGATGCGACGGTGACCGGTCTCGATCCGGCTGAGCGTCGACGGGCTGAGGAAGCACCGGGCCGCGAGCACGTCGAGCGACCAGCCGCGCGACTCCCGGAGGCTCCGGATGCGCTGGCGGACGAGGGAGTCGAGGTCGGTCTCTTGCGTCATGGGCAAGATCGTATGCGTCACGAGCACGACTGCGCCACCCTGGGAGCATGCACCGCCACGACGCCCCCGCTCGCCCCGACGCCCCCGCTCACGCCCACCCCCGCCCGCACGGTCCCGCCGACGCGTCGCTCGCCGTCATGCTCGACCTCGATGCCCGCATCCTGCACGGCCACCTCCGCGAGCTGACCGCCTGGGTCCGCCGCCGGGCGCGCGACACCCCGGGCCGCCTCGTCGTCGACCTCGGCGCGGGGACCGGGACCGGCACGGTCGCGCTCGCCCGGCGCTTCGACCGGGCCGAGGTCGTCGCCGTCGACGCGAGCGACCCGATGCTCGCCCGCGTGGCGGAGCGCGCCGTGGTGGACGGGCTCGCGGACCGCATCCGGACGGTGCGGGCGGACCTCGACGAGGGCTGGCCCGCGCTCCCGCCGGCCGATGTGGTGTGGGCCTCGCTCATGCTGCACGAGGTGCGGGACCCGGCGCGGCTCCTCGCCCGGATCCGCGACGGCCTCGCCCCGGGCGGTCTCCTCGCCGTGGTCGAGATGGACGGGCCGCCGCGCTTCCTGCCGGACGACCTCGACCCGGCGCTCGGCCGCCCGGGTCTCGCGGCGCGCCTCGACGACGCCGTCACGCACGGCGGGACCGGCGGCCCGTCGCATCCCGACTGGGCGCCGTGGCTCCGCGACGCGGGGCTGGTCGACGTGGAGACGCGCGCGTTCCGCATCGACCCCGACCCCGCGGACCCGGTCGCCGC
>NZ_JAVCVL010000311.1:0-2297 GCF_032917815.1 Clavibacter sp. MX14-G9D
CGGGAACGCCCGGCCGTTGCCGATCGCGGGACGCGCCTCGTCCGCCGTGCCCGAGCCAGGGCCGAAGCCGTAGCCGTAGCCCGTGCCCGCGCCCGCGCCCGCGCCGACGAGCGCGCGCTCGCGCTCGGCGGCGGACGCGTTCTCGTCGACCACGGGGACCGGCGCGCTGAGCGGGCCGGTGACCTGCTTGCGCGTGGACGCGATCCAGAAGAAGACGAGGAGGATCACGAGCGACGCGATGCTCGTCGACATGCCCTGGTACGCGTCGCCGCGGATGAGCGAGAAGAGGTACGGGGTGACGACGACCGCGATCGCGGCGCCGAGGAGGCCCCGGCGGCGCATGCGCGCGCGGATGAAGAGGCTCGCCACGAGGCCGAGGAGCGCGCCGACGGCGACGACCCCGGGGATCCCGAAGTTGCTGAACGCCTCGCCGATGGCCGACAGGCTCGTCTCGACGCGGTTGACGCCGTAGAAGCGGGGGACGTACGTGGACGTGAACCACGTGTTGCCGCCGCCGAACGGCTTGTCCTCCCACAGTCCGCGGGGGATGAACCAGGCGGGCACGGCCGCGTAGGTCGCGCCCCACTGGTAGACGAAGTCGGGCATCGCGGCCACCTCGTTGAGGCGGATGAGCACGTCGAACGGCCGGGTCTCGATGCCGCTGGTGAGGCGGTCGAGCAGCACGCCCAGCGGGTCCTGCGTGAGGCGGTCGAGCGAGCGGCCGTTGTCGAACGTGGACTCGCGGATGACGATCGAGTAGACCATCGCGACCACGGCCGTGACGCCGCCGATGAGGGCGATGCTGCGGAAGCGGAACGGCTTCGGGCCGACCTGCTTGAGGATCAGGAACGGCAGGAACACGCCGATGATGAGCGGACCGCGGCCTCCCGCGGAGCCGGCGCAGACGACGAGCACGAGGACGGCGAGCAGGTTGACCCAGTTCCAGGCCTCGAGGCCCTTCTGCCGGCGCGCGAGCACGTTGTAGACGATGGCGATCTGCACGGGGATGTAGGAGAGGCCGATGAACGACTTGCCGGAGAGGAAGTCGCTCCGGTTGGCGAGGCCCGTCGTGTACGCCTGGATGCCGCCCGAGCTGAGCACCAGGTACACGAGGAGGCCGAGGGCCACGACCGCGGAGATGACCACGAGCGCCTGCGACACGGACGTGTTGAACACGCGCTGCCAGCGCACCTGCGCGTCGGCGTCGACGAGCGCGGGGCCGCCGGCGAGCGCGTTGGCCTCGAGCGCCTTCGCGTCCTCGCCGCCGCGGGCGATCCGGCGGGCCTCGCGGGCCACCGAGTAGTAGTAGACGACGTAGAACGCCGAGAAGAAGATGAGCGCCTCGATGAGCGCCGAGCTCGCCGCGAGCTGCAGCGTGGGGGAGAAGAAGCGCGTGTCGGCGATGGCGCCGGGGCTCGTCTCCGTGCTGTTGGCGACCGTGAGCGGCCGGAGGACGAACAGGAGGAGGCCCGTGGCCGCGACGATGCCACCGGGGGTCAGCGGGTCGCCGTTGGAGACGGTCTCCTTGACGAGGACGCCCACGAGCAGGATCGCGAGCACCGCGATCATGAACGGGTAGGACAGCTCGTTGCCGAGGAGCGCGACGCCGCCGAGGGCGGCGAGGACGGTGAGCGCCACGGCGGCCGCGAAGACCGCCGGGGTCGCTAGGCGGTACGTCGGACCCATGAAGTCATCTCCTCGAATGCCGCGTCCAGGCGGGCTGTGGCTGCGACGAGGGCCGTCGCCGTGGTGGATGCGGTGCCGGCGTCGGCCGACCCCGCGATGGCGGTGCGGACCGCCCGGTCGAGGTCGGGCTCCGTGCGCGTGCCGAACTCGGCCACGAACGCCCCGACCTTGGTGGCCCCGCCGACGGCGACCACGGGCGTCGACAGCATCGTACCCAGGTACATGGCGTGCATACGAGAGGCGATGACCACCTCGCGGTCGGCCATGAGCTCCGCCGCGCGGCGCCAGCCGTGGTCGCCGGGCTCGGTGGTGAGGCGGGCGCGCACCTCGGGGTGCAGCGCGCCGGCGTCGGAGTCGTCGCCCTGGTCCATCGAGACGAAGACGACCTCGCCGAACCGGGCCTCGAGGGCGGCGACGTGGTCGAGGGTCGCCTGCGGGGAGTGCTTCGCGTTGAGCGCCACGACCGCGCCGCGGCGGCGGTCGGCGGGGGCGGCGAGCTCCGCCAGCTCGGGCGCGGCGAAGAGGCTGACGTCGGCGGCGACCTGCACGGGCGCCTTCGAGTAGCCGGCCGCGCGGCCCGCGGAGTCGGGGTCGCGGGTCCAGACGCGGGC
>NZ_JAVCVL010000312.1:0-2296 GCF_032917815.1 Clavibacter sp. MX14-G9D
GATCCGCCCGCGCGACCCGTCTCGCCGCGCCGTCCTCCGCCCCGCATCGCCCGGGCGCCCCGCCCGCGCCGCACCCGCCCGTCCCGCCCCCTGGAAGGACCCGCATGTCCCACCTCGACGACGTCGCTCCCGGATCCGCGGACCGGCTGCCGCCGCGCGCCCGGTTCGCGACCGACGCGCCCGTGCACGCCCTCGACGGCGACTGGCGCTTCCGCCTGCTGCCGGAGGCGCCCGTCGACCCGGTGGACGCGCCGCCCGAGGTCGCGGATCCCGCCCTCGACGACGCCGCCCTCGACGCGGCCGGCTGGACGACGCTGCCCGTGCCCTCCCATTGGGTGCTCCACGGCCACGGCGCCCCCGCGTACACCAACCTGCAGTACCCGTTCCCGATCGACCCGCCGCACGTGCCCGACGCGAACCCCACGGGCGAGCACCGGCGCGCCTTCGAGCTGCCCGCGTCGTTCGCCGACGCCGCGCGCGTGCTGCTGCGCACGGACGGGATCGAGGGTCTCGCCACGTTCTGGGTCAACGGCGTCGAGGCGGGCTGGACCACCGGCAGCCGCCTCACCACGGAGCTCGACGTGACGGCCCTCCTCGTCCCCGGCGTCAACCACCTCGGCATCCGGGTGCACCAGTGGTCGGCCGCCTCCTACCTCGAGGACCAGGACCAGTGGTGGCTCCCGGGGATCTTCCGCTCGGTCGAGCTGCTCGCCCGCCCCGCCGACGCCCTCGACGACGTGCGCGTGCGCGCCGACCGCGACCCGGCCGACGGCTCCGGCCTCCTCGAGGTGCAGGTCGACGGCGCCTTCCCGGTGGAGGTGCGCGTGCCCGGGCTCGGCATCCGTGCGACGTGGGCGACCGCCGCCGACGTCGCGCCCCTCGCGATCCCCGCGGTCGACGCGTGGAGCGCCGAGCTGCCGCGCCTCTACGACGCGACCGTCGCGTCGCCGGGGGAGACCGCGACCCTGCGCATCGGCTTCCGCACCGTCCGCTTCGACGGCGACGCCCTCCTCGTCGACGGCCGCCGCCTCACCTTCCGCGGGGTCAACCGGCACGAGTCCCACCCCGAGCGCGGTCGCGTGTTCGACGAGGCGGAGGCGCGCGCGGACCTCGAGCTGATGAAGAGGAGCGGCGTGAACGCGATCCGCACCTCCCACTACCCGCCGCACCCGCGCCTCCTGGACCTCGCCGACGAGCTCGGCCTCTGGGTCGTGCTCGAGTGCGACCTGGAGACGCACGGCTTCTGGGACGTCGAGTGGCACGGCAACCCGTCCGACGACCCGCGCTGGCGGGACGCCTACCTCGACCGCATCGGCCGCACGGTGGGCCGCGACCGGAACCACCCGTCGATCGTCATGTGGTCGCTCGGCAACGAGTCGGGCACCGGCCGGAACATCGCGGCCATGTCGGCCTGGGTGCGCCGCTCCGACCCGACGCGGCCCGTGCACTACGAGGGCGACCTCACGGGCGAGCACACCGACGTGTACTCGCGCATGTACCCGACGCTCGAGGAGATCGACTCCGTCTGCGGGACCCCGGTCGCGAGCATCCACGAGACGACCGGCGCGACGGGCGCCTCCCAGCGCGCCAAGCCCTTCATCCTCTGCGAGTACGGGCACGCGATGGGCAACGGGCCCGGATCCCTCGCCGACTACGAGGACGCGATCGACCGCTGGCCGCGCCTCCACGGCGGCTTCGTCTGGGAGTGGCGCGACCACGGGCTGCGGGCGCGCACGTCCGACGGCCGCCCGTTCCACGCCTACGGCGGCGACTTCGGCGAGCCCGTCCACGACGGCCCGTTCGTGATGGACGGCCTGCTGCTCTCCGACGGCACCCCCACCCCGGGCCTCGCGGAGCTGTCCGCGGTCATCGCCCCCGTCCGCGTGCGCGTGGCCGCCGACGGCGCCACGGTGCGGGTCGAGAACCGACGGCACAGCGCGACGACCGACGACGTCGACCTGGTCTGGATCCTCGACCACGACGGCCGGCCGGCCGCGCGCGGGGTCCTCGAGCACGCCGCGCTCGCCGCCGGGGACGCCGTCACCCTCCGGCTCCCCGAGGAGGCGCGCGCCGCGGGGCACGCGGAGGAGGCGCACCTCACCGTGCAGGTCGTCACGCGTCGCGACACGCCGTGGGCGGAGGCGGGCCACGTGGTCGCTCGGCACCAGGCGCTCGTGCGCGACCGGTCCGCGTCCCGGCCGCGATCCGCCGGGGGCTGGCGCGGCGACGCGCTGGGCGTCGGACGGTTCGACGCGCGCGGCGACCTGGTGCGCTGGCACGGCGTGCCCGTCCGCGG
>NZ_JAVCVL010000313.1:0-2263 GCF_032917815.1 Clavibacter sp. MX14-G9D
GACGCGCGCGGTCGGGGCGGGGGCGGGGGCGACGGACACGGGCACGGGATCCTCCTGATCGACCGCCCGGGCGGGCGGTGACCCCAGGTTCGCGGACCCGGCCCCGTCGCGCGTCATCCGCGCGGCCCCCGCGCCTCGTCCCCGGGGTGGAGACCGACGGCGCACCGCGGAGCCGCCGCACCGCCGCCCGCCCCCTCAGACGGTCGAGAGCCGGTACCCGCGCTTGATGACGGTCTGGACGATGCCCGCGTCGGGCAGCGACCGCCGGAGCCGCGAGATCGCGACGTCCACCGCGTGGTCGTCGAGGACCTCCGGGGTGGCGCGCGCGAGCACCCGCCGCGGCACCGTGGCGCCCTCGGCCGCGACGAGCGCGCGGAACAGGGCGAGCGGCACCGGGCTCAGCGTGAGGCGCTCGCCGTCGATCACGACCAGCCGGCCGCGCAGCTGCACGGCGCCGTGGCCGGTCTCCACGCGCGCGACGCCCGACTCCTCCAGGTGCGCGCACACCAGCCGGATCAGGGCGCCCATGCGGAACCGGTCGGGCGTGATGGGCAGGATCCCGGCCTCGACCAGCGGCGCCGCGGTCACCGGTCCGACGGCCGCCGCGACGACCAGCGTGCGCAGCGCCTCCTGGAGGTCCTCGAGCCGTCCCGCCGCGTCGGCCGTCGTGAACAGCGCCTCCACCGCGGGCGCGCTCGTGAAGGTGACCGCGTCGATCCCGCCCGTGCAGACCGCCTCGACCAGCCGCAGGACGCGCGCCGAGTCCTCGTGCACCGTCCAGCGGTACGGGGCGACGGTGAGGACGTGGGCGCCCGCGGCCTCCAGGCGCGCGAGCTGCACCGGGTCGGTGAAGCCGTGCAGCTGCACCGCGACCGTCTGCCCGGCCACGTCGCCGCGCAGCACGAGGTCGACGAGCGACGTCGTCGTCTCGCGCTCGCTCATGCCGTGGTCGTCGAGGGACGCGGCGCGGATGGCGCCCCGCGCCTTGGGCCCGCGCACGAGGATCCGCGCCCGGCCGAGGACCTCGGTCAGCTCGTCGCCGACGCCCGCCGCGTCGGCGGCCTCGAACCAGCGGCGGATCCCGTACGAGGTCGTGGCGAGGAGGACGTCGGGCCGGTCGCGGATGATCGCGCGCGTCTCGGCCTCGAGCGCGGAGTCGTCGCTGACGCCCGTCATGCGGATGGTGGGGGCGTGCACCACGTCGGCGCCGCGGCGCTCGAACGCGGCGATGAGGTCCTCGGAGCGGCGGTCGGACGTCACGGCGATGCGGAAGCCCTCGAGCTGGTCGGGGCGGAAGCCGGGCTCGGCGTCGGATCCGGTCACGGCGGCCACCCCCTCGGCGGTCACGGCGTCGCCCGTGCCCGCCGGTCATCCTCCCACGGCGCATGGCCGGCGGCCGCGGCCTCCTCCGCCCAGCCGGGGACGCGGACGACCTCGCCGACCACGATGACGGCGGGGGAGCGCGGCGCGACCGTCCCGAGGAGGCCCGCGACGCCCGAGACCGTGGTGACGGTGGTCCGCTGGTCGATGGCGTAGCCGCGCTCGACGATCGCGAGCGGCATGTCCGCGCGCATCCCGTGGCGCTGCAGGCCCGCCACGAGGTGGGGGAGCGTGTTGACGCCCATCAGCACGACGAGCGTCCCGCCGAGACCGACGAGGTGGGAGAGCTCGTCCTCGCCGAACGGCACATGGCCGGAGACGACCGTGAAGGCCCGGCTCACCTCGCGGTGGGTCACCGGGATCCCGGCCGCGGCGGGGACGGACACCGCGCTCGTGACGCCGGGCACGACGGTCACGGGCACGCCGGCCGCGCGGCAGGCGATGACCTCCTCGCCGCCGCGCCCGAAGACGAACGGGTCGCCGCCCTTGAGGCGCACGACGCGCAGGCCCCGGGACGCGTGCTCGACGAGCAGCTCCTCGATGCGGCGCTGCGGCACCGCGTGGTGCCCGGGGGTCTTGCCCACGTCGACGAGGAGGGCGCCGGGGGCGAAGGCGGCCACGTCGTCGGTCGGGCCGAGGCGGTCGTGCAGCACCACGTCGGCCTCCGCGAGGGCCGCGCGGGCCGCGACCGTCATGAGGCCCGGATCCCCGGGGCCGCCGCCCACGAGGGTCACGTGCCCGCGGGGCGTGGGCGCGGTGCCCTCCCGCACCTGGAACCACACGCGCACGGCCCGGCAGGCCTCCGCGACGGCGGCGCGGCGGACAGCGTCGCCCTCCACCCACAGCACCAGGTCGGGCAGGTCGGCGCCGTCGAGCGCGGCAC
>NZ_JAVCVL010000314.1:0-2189 GCF_032917815.1 Clavibacter sp. MX14-G9D
ACACGCGGCCCGGCGTCCCGCCGCCCCCGTCCGCCGCACGACCCGCCGCCCGACACCGCACCCGAAGGAGGACCGATGGCCCGCTTCCCCGGACTCGACACCCTCCGCGCCCGCCGCTCCGCCCGGCCGCGCACCGAGCGCGTCCCCGTGGCGCTGCCCGACGCCGACGCGCCCGCCGGCAACTGGCTCCGCAGCATGCGCTTCTCCGGCTTCTCGGCGATGGTCCTCGTGCTCCTCGTCCTGACGGTCGTGGTGCTCGCCCCGGGCCTGCGCATCTACCTGGAGCAGCGCGAGCAGCTCAGCAGCCTGCAGAGCGCGGTCGACGCCCAGAAGGGCACCATCGCCGAGCTGCAGGACCAGCGCGCCCGGTACGACGACCCCGCGTTCCTCAAGGCGCAGGTGCGCGACCGCCTCTTCTACGTCATGCCCGGCGAGACGAGCTACCTCGTCCGCGGCCTCCCCGCCGCGTCCGACGACCCGGCCACCACCGCCGACGGCGCGCCCATCAGCGACGACCTGCAGGAGACCCGGCAGGACTGGGTCCAGGCCCTCCTCGGCTCCGCGCTCACCAGCGCCCTCAGCGACACCCCGCCCGACCAGCTCCAGGGATCCGTCCAGGGAGGCGACCAGTGACCCGACCCCCCTTCGACCCGCCCTCCGAGCGCGACGTCCGCGTCGTCTCCGCCCAGCTCGGCCGTCCGGCCCGCGACGTGGTCGGCATCGCCGCGCGCTGCGTCTGCGGCAATCCGACCGTCGTGAGCACCGCGCCCCGCCTGTCCGACGGCACGCCGTTCCCGACGCTCTACTACCTGTGCCACCCGGCGGCCACCGCGGCCATCTCGCACCTCGAGGCCGAGCACGTCATGGCCGAGCTGCAGGACGACCTCGCCGAGGACGAGGGGATGCGCGACGCCTACGCCGCCGCCCACGCGTCCTACCTCGCCGACCGCGACTCGATCCTGGTGGTGCCCGAGCTCGCGGGCGTCTCCGCGGGCGGCATGCCCGTGCGGGTGAAGTGCCTGCACGCGCTGGCCGGCCACGCGCTGGCCGCGGGCCCGGGGGTGAACCCCGTCGGCGACATCGCGCTCGCGCGGGCGTCGTGGTCGCCCGACGTGTGCGAGTGCGCCGACCACGACGCGGCATGACCCCCGCACCCGGCACGCGGGCGCCCGTCGCGTCGCGGCGCCGGCTGGCACGCGCGGTCGCCGTCGGGATCCTGGCCCTCGCCGCCGCCCTGCCCACCGTCACACCGGCCGCCGCCGATCCCGTGCGCGACCGGCAGTACTGGCTGCGCGACTACGGCATCGAGCAGGCGTGGCAGACCACGCGCGGCGAGGGCGTCACGGTGGCCGTCATCGACACCGGCGTCGACTCCTCGGTCGCCGACCTCCGCGGCGCGGTCGTCGGCGGCACGGACGTGTCGGGCGTCGGATCCGCGGACGGCACCCGCCCCGTGGGCGCCTCGAGCGAGCACGGCACCATGGTCGCGTCGCTCCTCGCGGGCCGCGGCACGGGCACGGGCTCGGGCGTCATCGGCGTCGCGCCGGCCGCCGGCCTCCTCAGCGTCTCGGTCGCCCTCGGCGGCCCGACCCCGGGCGCCCGCGACGAGGACGCCCAGATCGCCGACGCGGTCCGCTGGGCCGTCGACAACGGCGCGAGCGTCATCAACATGTCCCTCACCCGGAACTCCCTCGACTGGCCGGAGAGCTGGGACCGCGCCTTCCTCTACGCCTACGAGCACGACGTCGTGGTCGTCGCGGCCGCCGGCAACCGGGGGAGCGGCACGACCGAGGTGGGCGCGCCCGCCACCATCCCGGGCGTGCTCGCGGTCGCGGGCGTCGACCGGTCCGGAGCCGCGAGCTTCGACGCGTCCTCGCAGGGCATCACCATCGCCGTGGCGGCGCCGAGCGAGCAGCTCGTGGGCGTCGAGCCCGGCGGCGGGTACGTCCAGTGGGACGGAACGAGCGGCGCCGCGCCCCTGGTCTCCGGCGTCGTCGCGCTCGTGCGGGCAGCGCACCCGGAGCTCGACGCCGACGACGTGGTCGAGCGGGTCCTCGCGACCGCGCGGCAGGAGGGCCGGCCCGAGATCTACGGCCGCGGCCTCGTCGACGCGGCCGCGGCCGTGAGCGCGCCGGTGGCGCCCGCGAGCGGCAAGCCGCTCGGCGACCTGGAGGAGTGGGTGCGGCTCT
>NZ_JAVCVL010000315.1:0-2171 GCF_032917815.1 Clavibacter sp. MX14-G9D
CCGTCCCGGGCGCGGGCGCGGGCGCTGGCGCGCCCGCGTCGCCCGTCAGCACGTCGACGTCGAACACGAACCGGTCGCCGCGGTGCCAGGTGCGGAACACCTCGACGGGGCCGCCGGACGCGTCGGTGCTCGTGCCCTCCAGCACGAGGACCGGGGCGCCCTCGGCCACGCCGAGCGCCGAGGCGACCTCGGGGGCCGCGCCGACGGCGCGCACCTGACGGCGTCCCGACACGACCGCGATGCCGAGCCGCGCCCGGAGCAGCGCGTGGAGGGACGCGTCGGTCAGGTCTTCCGTCGTGAGCCGCCCGGCGATCGCGCTCGGCAGCCAGGTGTGGATCAGCGCGACCGGCTCGCCGCCGGCCGAGCGGAGCCGGCGGAGGAGGTGCACGTCGGATCCGCCCAGCGCGCGCTCCGCGTCCGGATCGTGGCCGGGTGCCAGCTCGAGCACCCGCGTCGTCACGGACGGCACCTGTGCGGAGAGCCCGGAGACGCGCTGGACGAGGCGGTGCAGCTCGCCCCGCGGGGCGACGATGCTGCCGCGGCCGCGTCCCCGCTGCACGAGCCCGTCCGCGGTGAGGGACAGGAGCGCCTGGCGCACGACCGAGCGGGAGATGCCGTACCGCTCCTGGAGCTCGGCCTCGGTGGGGAGCTGCGCGCCGGGCGGCCACGCGCCGTCGACGATCCGCGACCGCAGCACGCCCGTGAGCTGCGCGTGCAGGGGGCCGGGGAGCGAGGGGGAGACCGCGCCGGGATCCAGGTCGTCGATCCGGTTCGGCACGGTCTCCTCGGGTCTCACGTCTCAGGCGGCGGGGGCGTCGATCTTCTGCGCCGTGCGCCACACGTGGTCCCACCCGGGGGCCAGGGCGGCGGCGCGCTCCACCGACAGTACAAGGCTCGCCTCCCGGGCGATGCCCTGCCCGGCGATGTCGAACGCGGTGCCGTGGTCGACGGACACCCGCACCACGGGCAGGCCCACCGTGATGTTCACGCCGTCGTCGCCGTAGACCGCCTTGAAGGGCGCGTGCCCCTGGTCGTGGTAGCAGACGACCACGAGCTTGTACTTGCCGCGGACCGCCGCGGGGATGAGCGCGTCGCCCGGCACCGGTCCCACGACGTTGAGGCCGCGCTCCTTCGCGGCCGCGACGGCGGGGGCGAGGATGTCGGCGTCCTCGTCGCCGAAGAGCCGGTCCTCGCCCGCGTGCGGGTTCAGGCCGGCGAGGCCGATGAGCTCGTCCGGCGTCCCCATCGACGCGGCGAACGCGCCGGCGAGGTCGAGGACGTCGCCCGTGCGCGCGGGCGTGATGTCGTCGATCGCCTGCCGCATCGAGACGTGGGTCGTGAGGTGGAAGAAGAACAGCTCGCCCGCGGAGAGCACGAGCGAGAAGTTCTCCACGCCGAACTCGTGCGCCAGCAGCTCGGTGTGGCCGGGCCACCTGTGCCCGCCCGCGTGCATGGCCGCCTTGTTGAGCGGCGCGGTGACGATGCCGTCGACCTCGCCCTCGCGCGCCAGCCGGCACGCCTCGACGACGAAGCGGTACGCGCCGTCGCCGGCGGCGGGGCTGAGCTCGCCGACCGGGACGTCCGCGAGGGAGGGGCCCGTCTGGATCAGCTCGATGGTGCCCGGCTCGTTGCGGGCGTCCGCCACGGAGGCGATGACGCGCACGGTCGCGGGGTCGCCGCCGACGGCCTGGACGCCGCGGCGCATGGCTGCCTCGTCGCCGATGACGACGCACACGGCCTGCTCGCGGAGCTCGTCGTGGCCGAGCAGCGTCTTCGCGGTGATCTCGGGGCCGATGCCGGCGACGTCTCCGAGCGTGATGGCGAGGCGGGGGAGGGTCATTCTGATTCTCCTTGCGTGGGGGTGGTTGCGGGCGGATCGAGGAGCTCGGGGACGATGTCCGTGAGCGAGGAGGGCGGCCCGAAGCCGCCGGCCTTGGTGACGACGGCGAGGCCGTGCAGGCGCCCGCCCTCGATGACGCCGACGGGGATGCCCTCGCGGATGGCGTCGCGGACGAGGATCGCATCGGCGCCCTGCCGGGACAGGACGGCGCGGGCGCCCTCGCCGCCCATCAGCACGAGAGCGCTCGCGCCGTCACGGGCGATCACGCGCTCGGCCACGGCGGCCAGCCCGGCGGCGACGCGCTCGGCCGTCGTCGGCGCCCCGGGTGCGG
>NZ_JAVCVL010000316.1:0-2136 GCF_032917815.1 Clavibacter sp. MX14-G9D
CGCGGGGGGGGGGGGGCCCGCGCCCGCCGGCGCCCAGGGAGCGGGCGGCCCCGGGGGCCCCCGTGGGGCCCGGCGCGGACCCGCCGCCCCCGGCCCCGCCGCAGCACCAGCCCGGCGGTCACGAGCTCACGCAGGCCGACGTCGACGCCTGGCTCGACGGCGTCGTCGGCTCCGCGCTGGCCACGACGGGCATCCCGGGCGCCGCCGTCTCCGTGGTCGCCGACGGCCGCGTGCTCACCGCCCGCGGCTACGGCCTCGCCGACACCGGCACGGAGGGCGCGCCCGCCACGCCGGTGGATCCCGACCGCACCCTCTTCCGCGTCGGCTCCGTCTCCAAGGTGGTCTCCGCCACGGCGGTCATGCAGCTGGTGGAGGAGGGCCGGCTCGACCTCGACGCCGACGTGCAGCAGTACCTGGACTTCGACCTCGACACCCCGAAGGGCGCCGTCACCCTTCGGCACCTCCTCACGCACACGGCCGGGTTCGAGGAGGTCATCGCGGGCCTCATCGGGCTGCCCGGCAGCGAGCGGTCCCTCGGCGACGCGATGCGCACCGATCCGCCCGCCCAGGTCTTCGTGCCCGGCACCACCCCCGCCTACTCCAACTACGGCGCGAGCCTCGCGGGCTACGTCGCCGAGCGCGTCGCGGGCCGGTCGTTCGTCGACCTGGTGCAGCAGCGGGTGCTCGACCGCGCGGGCATGGAGTCCTCCTCCTTCGCCCAGCCGCTGCCCGAGGACCTCGCCGCCCGGATGGCGAAGGGCTACCCCGACGACTCCCAGCCGGCGTACCCGGTGGAGGTCGTGAACGCGGCGCCCGCCGGCGCCCTCTCCGCCACGGCGACCGACATGGCGCGCTTCATGCTCGGCCACCTGGGCGACCTCCCCGCGGACCATGCGCTCCTCGATCCCGCCACCCTCGACCTGATGCACCGCCCCGCCCTCGACGCCGACCAGCTCGGCACCCTGGCCGCCGGGCAGCGCATGGCGCTCGGCTTCTTCGACGACAGCACGCCGGGCCTCCCGGCCGTCGGCCACGACGGCGACACCAACGTCTTCCACTCGGCGCTGCGCGTGTTCCCCGGGAGCGACGCCGGCATCTTCCTCACGCTCAACGGCAACGGCCGCGACGCCGTCGACACGCTCGAGCTGCGCACGGCCGTGCTGCAGGGCTTCGCCGACCGGTACCTGCGGGATGCCGAGGAGGGCACGGCGGCCAGCGCGACCGCCGCGGCCGGCGCCGCCCCCGAGGGGGATCCGGCCGCCGCCGCGGCCCTCGCCGGCACCTGGACGTCCTCCCGGTCCCCGGTCACCAACCCCGGCGCGCTCCTGGCGCTCAGCGGCCAGACGGAGATCGTGCCGCGCGCCGACGGGACCGTCGCCGTCACCCCGAAGCCGCTCGGCGTGACGACGGGCGTCTACGAGCGGGCGGGCGACCACCTGTGGCGGGAGGTCGGCGGCGACGCCGTGCTCGCCACCCGGGAGGACGCCGACGGCACCGTCTCCGCCATCTCGTGGGGCGCGTCCTTCACGCTCCTCCGGGCCGAGCCCTGGCAGGCCGCGTCCGTCGCGATCCCCGGGCTCCTCGCCGCCGTGGCCGTGCTGCTGGTCTCGGTGGTCGCCTGGCCCGCGACGGCGATCGCCGGCATCGGCCGCCGCCGGTCCCCGCGCCCCGACGCGGCGGGAGAGGCCGTGCCGGTCCCGCGCCCGCGCCGCAGCCGTGCGCTCCTGCTCTCCCGCATCGGCCAGGCGGTGACCCTCCTGGCGCTCGCCGGCTGGACCGTGGCCGCCCTCGAGGCCATGTCCTTCGTCGACGTGTCCGCCGTCTCGCTGCGCACCCTCCAGGCGCTGCAGCTGGCCGGGGCGCTCGCCGTGGTCCCCGCCGCGCTCGCCGCCGTCCAGGCGGTCCGCACCCGTCGCGGGGCGTGGATCGTCGCGGGCCGGATCCTCGTGGTCCTCGCCCTGGCCGGCATCGCGGCCTTCGCGGTCGGCTTCCGCCTCCTCGCCCCGAGCGTGAGCTACTGATGCGCGGCGGGGACGGGCGCGACGCCTGGCATGCTCGGGAGGTGACCGACCCGACACCCGACCGAGCCGACGCGGCGGCCCCCGTCCCCGCCCGACCGCGGGGCGCGCTCGCCGG
>NZ_JAVCVL010000317.1:0-2133 GCF_032917815.1 Clavibacter sp. MX14-G9D
CGCCGGGACCTGCGGCGGGGAGGCGCAGCACCACCCGGGCGCCGCCGCTCGGCGCCTCCTCCACCGCGACGGATCCGCCGTGCGCCTCCGCGACCGCGCGGACGATGGCGAGGCCGAGCCCGGATCCGCCGCTCTCGCGGTCGCGGCCCTCGTCGAGGCGCACGAACCGGTCGAGGACCCGCTCCCGCTCGGCCGCCGGGATCCCGCGCCCGTCGTCGTCGACCGTGAGCACGGCGCCGTCGCGTCCCGCCGCGGTGGCGACCGACACGGTCGACGCGGCGTGCCGCGCCGCGTTGTCGGCGAGGTTGCGGACGGCGAGCGCCAGGAGCCGTGCGTCGCCGGCGACCCGGCACGCGGTGATCCCCGACGCGTCCACGCGCACGCCCGCGCGGGCCCGGATCCGCGCGACCTCGTCGAGCGCGACGTCGTCGAGGTCGACCGGGCGGGCGTCGAGGGCGGCGTGCTCGTCGAGGCGGCTGAGCACGAGGAGCGCGTCCACGAGGTCCTGCTGCCGTCCGCCCTCCGCGAGCACCACGTCCGCCAGCTCGCCGAGGCTCGTGCGGTCGGGATGGAGGCGGGCGAGCTCGGCGTGCTGCCGCACGGTCGCGAGCGGCGAGCGCAGCTCGTGCGACGCGTCGGAGACGAAGCGCTGCTGCGCGCGGCGGGACGCGTCGAGGCGGGCGAGCATGCCGTTCAGGGTGCGCGCGAGCCGGTCGACCTCGTCGCCCGTCCCGGGCTCGTCGATGCGCCCGTCGCCCCGGGCGGAGCCGATGGCCTCGGCGTCCCGGCGGATCCGCTCCACCGGGCGGAGCGCCCGGCCGACGACGATCCACGCCAGCAGGGCGACGAGGGCGACCACGACGGGCACGGCGACGAGCAGCAGGCGGACGACCGCCGCGAGCGCGTCGTCGGCGTCCTCGAGCGGCGCGGCGACGGCGACGGTCACCCCGTCCGCGTCGTCCACCTCGTCGGACACCACGAGCCGCCGCTCGCCGTCGCGCACGACGACCCCGGACGAACCCGCCGCGGTGAGCGCGGTCCCGCCGGCGTCCTCGCCGTGGGCGAGCACGCGCCCGTCGGCGTCGAGCACCTGCACGAGGTCGTCGTCGCCGAGCCCCGTCACCGCGTCGGGCCCGCGCGCGGCGACCGCGTCGGTGATCGTCTCGAGGGTCCGCTCCGTGGCCTGCCGCACGCCGTCCTCGAGCGACGCGCGGAGCACCAGCGCGAAGGCGACGGCCCCGAGCGCCCCGAGGACGAGCGCGATGAGGGCGACCGCGGTCGTGGCGCGGACGCGGAGGGAGCGCCGGTGCCGGGACGGCCGGTGCGGGTCACGCATCGGATCCGCCCAGCCGGTAGCCCGCGCCCCGCACGGTCTCGATGGTGGTGGTGCCGTAGGGCCGGTCGAGCTTCCGGCGGAGGTGGGCGACGTACACCTCGACGATGGACGGGTCGCCCTCGAAGTCGTCGTCCCACACGTTCTGCACCACCTCGCGCTTGGAGACCACGCGGCCGGCGTTGCGGGCGAGGAACTCGAGGACCGCGAACTCGCGGCTGGTGAGGTCGATCTCCTCCCCGGCGCGCGTCGCGCGGCGGGGGCCGGGGTCGACGACGAGGTCGCCGATGCGGTGGGCGACCGGGCGGGCCGGGGCGCCGCGCCGCACGAGCGCGCGGATCCGGGCGACCAGCACGGGGAAGGAGAACGGCTTCGTGACGAAGTCGTCGGCGCCGGCCTCCAGCGCCTCCACCTCGTCCCAGTCGCCGTCCTTCGCGGTGAGGATGAGCACGGGCGTCCAGATGCCCTCCTCGCGGAGCGTCCGGCAGACGGCCCAGCCGCTGAGGCCCGGCATCATCAGGTCGAGGAGGATCGCGTCGTAGGCGTTCTCGCGCGCCCACCACAGGCCGTCGACGCCGTCGTGCGCGACGTCCACCGCGAAGCCCTCGGCCTGCAGCCCGCGGCGGATGCCGTCCGCGAGGCGCCGCTCGTCGTCCACCACGAGGATCCTCATCGGACCACCGTGGCAGACGCGCCGGGGAGCCCGGTGCACGTCGGGCGGCGGTCGGCCGGGTCCGCGGACCCGGCCGTCAGCTCCCGTCGGGCGCGCGGCCCGCGCCGGGATCGGCGGGCGCCGGGTG
>NZ_JAVCVL010000318.1:0-2129 GCF_032917815.1 Clavibacter sp. MX14-G9D
CTGGGTGATGTCGATCACCGCGAGCACCAGCACGACGAGGGCGAGGAGGGCGACGACCGCGACCGCCCGCACCGGGATCCGGCCGGCGCCGTCGGCGCGCGCGACGGCGGCGGGCGACGGGACGGGTCCCGGGATCGTCGCCGCTCCGGCGGCCGACGCGGGAGGCGCGTCGGCCGTCGGGGGCGCGGTGCGGGCGGGAGCGGTCATGGGAGGGGCCGGGCGGCGCGGATCAGCCGACCAGCAGGTCGGTGACGGCCTCCGCGTACGCCGTCATCGAGGCAGGGCCGCCGAAGGCCCAGATGCCGTCGGGCATGCGGTGCACGTCGCCGGCCTGCACGAACGCGAGGGACTGCCAGACGGCGTTGCCCGCGAGGGTCTGCGCGAAGGGGTCGTCGCCCTGGGTGGCGTTGGAGTTGTAGAGGAACTGCACGTCGCCGACCGTGGTGAGGCCCTCGACGTCGGTGGTGCCCAGGCCGTAGGCCGGGTCGACCTCGCCCGTCCAGGCGTTCTCGAGGCCGAGCTCGGTGGTCACGTCGCCGATGAGCGAGCCGGGGCCGAACGGGCGGATGGAGACCGCGCCGGCGTCGACGTAGGCGTCCGCGAACAGGAACCGCGACCCGGCGAGGCCGGCCGCGTCGAGCTGCGCCTTCGCGTCGGAGACGGCGGCGTCGTACGCGTCGATCACCTTCGTCGCCTCGTCCTCCGTGCCCGTCGCCTGCGCGATGAGCTCGAGGTTGTCCTCGCTCTGCTGGATCTGCTGCGTGCCGTCCGCGGAGACGACCTGCAGCACGGGCGCGATGGCCTTCAGCTGCTCGATGGCGTCCGCGGGGAGGTCGGTCGTGGCGACGATGAGGTCGGGCGCGAGCGACGCGATGGTCTCGACGCTCGGCTCGCCGCGCGTGCCGATGTCGGCGGGCTCGTTCACGAGCGGGACGGCGGAGGACCACGCGCTGTAGCCCTCGACGTCCGCGACGCCCACCGGGTCGACGCCCAGGGAGACGAGGTTCTCGACGACGTTCCACTCGGTGCCGACGACCTTCGTCGCGGGCCCGTCGAGCGTGACCTCCGCGCCGGTGCCGTCGGTGAAGGTGATGGACTCGCCGCTCGGGGCGGATCCGGCGCCCGTCGAGGCCTCCTCGGTGGTGCCGCATGCGGTCAGCGTGAGCGCTGTCGCGGCGGCGAGGGCGGTCATCGCCAGGGTGCGTCGTCTCGTGGTCACGGGTGGAGCCTCTCGTTCCTGTGGTGGTGGCGGGCGACCGCGCGGGTGCGCAGGCTGCCCGTCGTCGGGTCCGCGTGGACCTCGACGGGGATGCCGTAGACCTCCGTGAGGAGGTCGGGGGTGAGCACCTCGGCGGGGGTGCCGGTCCTCACGATCCGGCCGTCGTGCAGCAGCGCGACGGTGTCCGCGAGCGCCGCGGCCTGATCGAGGTCGTGCAGCACCACGCCGACGGCGATGCGTCCGTCGTCGGCGAGGTCGCGCACGAGGTCGAGGAGCTCGACCTGGTAGCGCAGGTCGAGGTAGGTGGTGGGCTCGTCGAGCAGGAGCACGCCGGTCTCCTGGGCGAGGCAGCTCGCGAGCCAGACGCGCTGGAGCTGGCCGCCGGAGAGCTGGTCGACGCCGCGGTCGGCGAGGGCGACCAGGCCCGTGAGGTCGAGGGCGCGGTCGACGGCGGCGCGGCCCTCGGGATCCGCCCCGCCGAAGCGGCCCCGGTGCGGGTAGCGGCCGAACTCGACGACGTCGCGGACGCTGAGGCCGCCGGGCGTCGGACGGCCCTGGGTGAGGAGCGCGACGCGGCGCGCGAAGCGGCGGAGGGAGAGGTCGAGCGCGTCCGTGCCGTCCGTGGGGGCCGTGCCGTCCGCGGATGCGGTGCCGCCGGATGCTGCGCCGTCCGCGTCGCCGCCGCGCAGGGTGAGGGACCCGGATCGCGCGGACTGCAGCCGCGCCATCGTCCGCAGCAGCGTCGACTTGCCGCTGCCGTTCGGGCCGACGAGCACCGTGACGCGCCCCGGCAGGAGCTCGAGGTCGGCGCCGTGCACGACCTCGGTGTCCCCGTACGCGACCGTGACGCCGCGGGCGTCGAGGGCGGACGCGGCGGTGGCCGCGTGGGGGCGCGGCGGGTGCGCCGCGG
>NZ_JAVCVL010000319.1:0-2120 GCF_032917815.1 Clavibacter sp. MX14-G9D
CGGAGGCCCACGCGCGCGGCGTCGAGGAGGCGCGGCGGCGGGCGCGGGACGCCCGACGCGGATCCGGACCGGGCCGCGCCTGACGGGGAGTCGGCGCACGCGGGCGGGAGCACGCGGGCACCCGTCCCCGTGGACAGTGGGACGCGCGGGCGGACGGGCTCATGGGAACGTCGTCTCCCGTGCGCATCCTCCTCTCCGTCGTCCGCCTGGCCACCGCGGTCGCCGCCCTCGTCGGCGTCGTCGCCCAGTACCTCGTCAACCTCGCCTACTGGCAGGGGCTCGGCGTCACCGGCATCGCCGGGAAGACGCTCGACTTCCTCCTGTTCTTCACCATCGAGTCGAACCTCCTCGGCATGGTCGTCCTGGGCGTCGGCGGCGTGCGGCTCCTCCGCGGCCGGGTCGCCGACCCGAGCACCGCCTGGGTCACGCTGCGGCTCGCGACCACCGTGTACCTCCTCATCACGGGCCTCGTGTGGAACGCGCTGCTCCGCGGCCAGCCGGGCCCGCCCGAGCTCGAGCTCGACTGGGCCAACCAGATCGTGCACGTGGCCGTCCCCGCGATCGTGCTGCTCGACTGGCTCGTGGCGCCGGACCGTCGCCCGCTCCGCACCGGCGCCCTCGGGCGCGTGATCCTGTTCCCGCTCGCGTGGGTGCTCGTCACGCTCCTCCGGGGGCCCGTCACGGGCGACCAGGTGCACGGCTCCGCCACCTACTACCCGTACGGGTTCCTCGACCCGGCGTCGTCGCCCGACGGGTACGGCATGGTCGCCGCGTACGTGCTCGGCCTCACGGCGGTGGTGTGCGCCATCACGCTCGCGCTGATCCGGACCTCCCGCCGACGAGCAGCGCCCGTCCCCCTCCCCGTGGCGGTCCCCGCTATACGCTGAGGACGCGCCCGCCCGGCGCCGCCCGACCGCGAGGAGCCGCCATCCCGACCATGCGAGAGGTCGCCGCGCGCGCGGGGGTCTCGATCGCCACGGTCTCCTTCGTCGTCAACGGCACCAAGGCCGTGTCCGAGCCCACCCGCCGTGCCGTCACCGCGGCGATGCAGGAGCTCGGCTACCGCAACAACGTCGTGGCCCGCGCGCTCGCCAGCAAGCGCACCCGCATCATCGCCCTGCTCTTCCCCGCCGACGTGCAGCGACTCAGCCGCATCGCCCTCGAGATCTTCATGAACGCGGCCACGCGCGCCTCCGAGCTCGGCTACCACCTGGTGCTCTGGCCCACCGGCACGTCGCCCGACGACGTGTCCGACCTGGTCAGCGGGAGGCTCGTCGACGGCGTCATCGTGATGGAGGTGCGCATGGACGACTCCCGCATCCGGGAGCTCGCCGCCCTCGACGTGCCGTTCGTCTCCATCGGCCGCACGGCCGAGACCCACGACCTGCCCTTCGTCGACATGGACTTCGAGCGCACCGTCGCCGAGGGCCTCGACCACCTGCAGGCGCTCGGGCACCGCCGGTTCGGGCTCATGGTCGAGGACCTGGAGAGCGGACCGCTCCGCGGCTACGGCCCCACCACGCGCACCGAGGCGGCCTTCCGCGCGGAGACCGCCGCGCGCGGGCTCGACGCCGCGGTGGCGCGGTGCGCGCCGACGCCCGTGGGCGGGCGCCGCGCGGCGGGCGAGCTGCTGGACGCGGATCCGGGGATCACGGCGGTCATGATCCTCAACGACCAGGCGGCGCGTGGCCTCATCTCCGGGCTCGACGCGGCCGGGCGCCGCGTGCCGGAGGACGTGTCGATCCTCTCGATGGCGACGTCCACCGAGGTGGGCGCGCTGGTCGAGCCGGCCCTCAGCACGATGGACGCGCCCGGTCCCGAGCTCGGCCGGCTCGCGGTCGAGATGCTCCTCGCGCGCCTCGACGGCACGGCCACGGAGCTGCCGCACGCCCTCCTGCCCTGCCGGCTGCACGTGGCCGCGTCGACGGGGCCGGCGCCGGCCGTCCGCTGACGCGGGGACCGCCGGCACCGGCCGCGATCAGGCCGAGGCCGCGGGGTCGGGCCGCCGGTCCACGCGCGCCGCGGTGATCAGCGCGTCGAGCAGCACGAAGCCGACCAGGGGGATCCCCACGAGCGGCAGGAAGAGCCCCACGCCGACGCCGACCGCGACGACCGCCGCG
>NZ_JAVCVL010000032.1:0-18268 GCF_032917815.1 Clavibacter sp. MX14-G9D
GTCAGCGGCGCCGTCAGCGGCGCGGTCAGCGGCGCGGTCAGCGGCGCGGGCGCGGGCGGCGGAGCGCCGTGAAGCGCAGCCGGCTGAGCGCCCGCTGCTCCGGGAGGCTCCAGCCGAAGCGCACGGCGAGCAGGCGCGTGGTGGCCGTGACGGCGACGCACACGATGGCGGCGACCCACATCGGCACCCCGAAGGCCGCCAGCGCGACGACGATGACGGCGCCGACGAGCGCCGCGACCGCGTACAGCGAGCCCACGTGCATCATCGCGATCGGCAGGTTCAGGAGCAGGTCGCGCACGAAGGACCCGCCGACCGCGGACACGACGCCGATGAACACGGCCGGCACCTCGGGCACGCCGGCCGCCAGGGCCTTCGACGTGCCGATGGCGCAGAACAGGCCGATGGTGAGGGCGTCGAGCACCGTGATGACGATGTCGAGGCGCGTGAAGATCCGCTCGAGGAGCATGCCGCCGAGGGCCGCCGCCACGGCGACGAGCATCAGCCAGTTGCTGGCGAGGGCCGCGGGGGTGACGTTGAGGAACACGTCGCGGAGGAGGCCGCCGCCGAGGCCGGTCGCCGTGCCGATGATGGCGACGCCCAGCAGGTCGAGGCGCCGGTCGCGGAAGCCCGCCGCGAACATGGCGCCCTGCAGGCTGCCGATGCTGACGGCCAGGAGGTCCGCCCAGAGCGGGATGGTGAGCGGGACGGGATCCATGGCCTCCCCTTGATAGCACAGCGGCGACCACCGCCCGGGCCCCGCGTGCCGCGTCCGGGCAGCCCCGCCCCGCGCGGCGGCGAAGGAGGAGGTCGGACGCGGGGCGGATAATCGACGGGTGCCCCTCTACCGTGACGAGATCGTCGTCCTGCGCACCCACAAGCTGGGCGAGGCGGACCGGATCGTCACGATGCTCTCGCGCCAGCACGGGAAGATCCGCGCCGTCGCGAAGGGCGTGCGCCGCACGCAGTCGAAGTTCGGCGCACGCCTCGAGCCGTTCATGGTCGCCGACGCCCAGTTCTTCGAGGGCCGGACCCTCGACATCATCACGCAGGCCGAGTCCATCGCCTCCTACGGCGCCCTCATCGCGAGCGACTACGGCAGCTACACGGCCGCCAGCGCCATGGTGGAGACGGCCGACCGGGTCACCGAGGACGAGGGCTCGCTGCAGCAGTACCTGCTCCTCGTCGGCGCGCTCCGCTCGCTCAGCCGCCGCGAGCACGGCGCGAGCCTCACGCTCGACTCGTACCTGCTGCGGAGCCTGTCCATGGCCGGCTGGGCGCCGAGCTTCCAGGACTGCGCCGTGACGGGCGCCCCGGGGCCCCACAGCGCGTTCGTCGTGCAGCTCGGCGGCGTGGTGGCGGACGCCGCCGCCCCGCCGGGGTCGCCGCGGCTCGACCCCGACACCCTCGCCCTGCTGTCCGCCCTGCTGACGGGCGACTGGCGGCACGCGGAGGCCGCGACGCTCCGATCCCAGGCCCGGGCGAGCGGCGTCGTCGCGGCGTACGCGCAGTGGCACCTCGACCGGGGCATCCGCTCGCTCGGGCTCGTCGACCGGAGCGACGCCCGCCAGCTCCTGCCGCCGACGGAGCAGCCCGTGCCGCTCGAGGAGCCGGACCTCGACGCGCGCGAGCCGGATCCCGCCGCGGCCCTCGCCGCCGCGACCGCCTCCGTGGTGCGCGCGACCCCCCGCGACGCGGACCCCGGGCCCGATGACGCGCCGACCACCCCCGCCGACCGCCCCCGAGCACAGGAGACCACCCCATGAGCCGACGCCCCGAGGTCCCCGGCCGCACCGACCTGCCGCTCGACTGGACGGGGGAGCAGCCCCCGCGCATCCCCGCCGACCTCGTGCCGAAGCACATCGCGGTCGTGATGGACGGCAACGGGCGCTGGGCGAACCAGCGCGGCCTGCCCCGCACGGCCGGGCACCAGGCGGGCGAGGAGGCCTGGTTCGACACGGTCGCGGGAGCGGTGCAGCTCGGCGCCACCCACCTGTCCGTGTACGCGTTCTCGACGGAGAACTGGAAGCGGTCGCCCGCCGAGGTGCGCTTCCTCATGGGGTTCAACCGCGACGTGATCCACCGCCGTCGCGACCAGCTGAACGCGTGGAACGTGCGGATCCGCTGGGCCGGCCGCCGCCCCCGCCTCTGGCGCAGCGTCATCGACGACCTGCGGGTCGCCGAGGAGATGACGAAGGACAACACGGGGATGACGCTGACGATGTGCATCAACTACGGCGGCCGCACCGAGATCGGCGACGCCGTCCGCCGCATCGCCGAGGACGTGGACGCGGGACGCCTCAAGGCCGCGCGCGTCGACGAGCGCACCATCCAGCGCTACCTCTACCTGCCCGACGTGCCCGACGTCGACCTCTTCATCCGCAGCTCGGGGGAGCAGCGCACCAGCAACTTCCTGCTCTGGCAGTCGGCGTACGCGGAGATGGTCTTCCTCGACCGCCTGTGGCCGGACTTCCGCCGCAAGGACCTGTGGGACGCCGTGGAGAGCTACGTGCACCGCGACCGACGGTTCGGGGGCGCGGTCGACGCCCACGCGGGCGACGCCGACGAGGGCTCCGCGGAGGACCCGGACGCGCTGCCGGGGGACGAGCGGAGCACGGCCGCTCAGTAGCATCGGGGGCGTGACCACTCCCGACACCGCGTCCCCGTCCGCCGCCGTCGCGCCCGAGGGCGCCGACGCCCCCATCCGCGTGGGGATCGTGGGATACGGCCTGGCCGGCCGCGTCTTCCACGCGCCCTTCCTCGCGGCGAGCCCCGACTACCGCATCGACCTCGTCAGCACCTCGGACCCCGACCGGGCCGCCCAGGTGCGCGAGCGCCACCCCGGCGCCGACGTGGTGGCGTCCGCCGACGAGCTGTTCGCCCGATCCGCCGAGCTCGACATGGTCGTCATCGCGTCGCCCGCCTCGGCGCACCTCCGCCAGGGCCTGCAGGCGCTGGACGCGCACCTGGCCGTGGTGATGGACAAGCCGTTCGTCGCCACCGTCGACGAGGCGCTCATGCTCATCGAGCGCGCGGAGGCGCTGGGGCTCCCGTTCTCCGTCTTCCAGAACCGGCGCCTCGACGGCGACTTCCTCACGGTGCGCGCCCTCATCGAGTCCGGCCGCCTCGGCGAGGTGCACCGGTTCGAGTCGACCTTCGAGCGCTGGGGCGGGCCCGTGCGCGACCGCTGGCAGGACCGCGAGACCCCGGCCGATGCCGCGGGCATCTCCTACGACCTCGGCAGCCACCTCATCGACCAGGCGCTGGAGCTGTTCGGCCCCGTCGTCGACTTCGCGGCCGAGCTCGCGACCGTCCGCGACGGCTCCGCCAGCGACGACGACGCCTTCTACTCGCTGCTGCACGAGTCCGGCGTGCAGTCGCACATCACGGTCAGCCGGGTAGCCGCGCTGGCGGGCCCCCGCTTCCGCGTCCTCGGCACCGCGGGCGCGTACGCCGTGCACGGGCTGGACCCGCAGGAGCCGCTGCTGAAGCAGGGCGCGTCGCCCGCCGACCCCGGCTTCGGCGAGGCGCCCGAGTCCGAGTGGGGCACGCTCGTGGAGGCGGCCGGCGATCCGGCGGGGGAGCGGATCCCCACCGAGCGCGGCCGCTACGCCGACTTCTACCGCATGATGGCCGACGCCGTCCGCGGCCGCGGGCCGGTCCCGGTGGAGCCGCGCGACTCGCTCGAGACGGTGCGCATCGTGGAGCTCGCGCACCGCCGCACCGCGGGCGACGACGAGGACTGAGCGGCCCCGCCGTAGACTGGGGCCCGCCTTTCCCCGGCGACCGCGGCATCCGCCGGGTCCCGCCGTCCGCCGACCGGGCACCCGGTCCGGCCCACACCTTGGAGTCATCGTGGCAACCCCCTCGCGTCTCGACCCGGTCATCAACCTCGCCAAGCGGCGCGGGTTCGTCTTCCAGGCGGGTGAGATCTACGGCGGCTCGCGCTCCGCGTGGGACTACGGGCCGCTCGGCGTGGCGCTCAAGGAGAACATCAAGCGCCAGTGGTGGCAGACCATGGTCAACGGCCGCGACGACGTCGTCGGGCTGGACTCCTCGGTCATCCTGCCCCGACGGGTGTGGGAGGCGTCCGGCCACGTCGAGGTCTTCAGCGACCCGCTGGTCGAGTCGCTGCACACGCACAAGCGCTTCCGCGCCGACCACCTCCTCGAGGCGTACGAGGCGAAGCACGGCCACCCGCCCGTCAACGGCCTCGCCGACGTCAACGACCCGGACACCGGCCAGCCCGGCTCCTGGACCGAGCCGCAGAACTTCTCGGGGCTCCTCAAGACGTACCTCGGGCCCGTCGACAACCAGGAGGGCATGCACTACCTCCGCCCGGAGACGGCGCAGGGCATCTTCGTCAACTTCGCCAACGTGCTGAGCGCGGCGCGCCAGAAGCCGCCGTTCGGCATCGGCCAGATCGGCAAGAGCTTCCGCAACGAGATCACGCCGCAGAACTGGATCTTCCGCACCCGCGAGTTCGAGCAGATGGAGATGGAGTTCTTCGTCGAGCCCGGCACGGACGCCGAGTGGCACCAGTACTGGATCGACCAGCGATTCGCCTGGTACACCGACCTCGGCATCGACCCGGAGAACCTGCGCCTCTTCGAGCACCCCGCCGAGAAGCTCTCGCACTACTCCACCCGCACCGTGGACATCGAGTACCGCTTCGGATTCGCGGGCGGCGCGTGGGGCGAGCTCGAGGGCATCGCGAACCGCACCGACTACGACCTCCGCACCCACTCCGAGGCCTCGGGCACCGACCTCTCCTACTTCGACCAGACGAAGAACGAGCGGTGGATCCCGTACGTCATCGAGCCCGCGGCGGGACTCACGCGCTCGATGATGGCGTTCCTCGTCGACGCGTACCACGAGGACGAGGCGCCCAACGCGAAGGGCGGCGTCGACAAGCGCACCGTGCTCCGCCTCGACCGCCGGCTCGCGCCTGTCAAGGTCGCCGTGCTGCCGCTCTCGCGCAACGAGAGGCTGTCGCCCGTGGCGCGCGAACTCGCCGGGGAGCTGCGCCGGAACTGGAACATCGAGTTCGACGACGCCGGTGCCATCGGCCGCCGCTACCGCCGGCAGGACGAGATCGGCACGCCGTTCTGCGTGACCGTGGACTTCGACACCCTCGACGACCGCGCCGTCACCGTGCGCGAGCGCGACACGATGGGCCAGGAGCGCATCCCGCTCGACGACCTCGTCGGCTACCTCGCGGGGCAGCTCGTCGGGGCCTGACCGCCCGGCACGGCACGACCGGTCCGCCGTCCCGACCCGCGCGAGGGGGGCCGGGGCGGCGGACCGGTCACCTGATCGTGAGCGGGTCGGTGAGGTCGCCGACGGTCGCGCCGAGCGCGGCGACGAGCGCGTCCGCGTCCACCAGCGCCGAGACGCCGTGCTCCCCGCCGCCCATGCCGATGCGCCGGCCGGCCATCCGCTCGTCCGCGTAGACCGGCAGGTCACCGTCGGCGCCGAGCGGCGTGATGGTCCCGCGCGCGTAGCCCGTCGCCGCGAGCGCGACCTCGGGCGCCGGCATGGACAGCTTGTTGACGCCGACGAGCGCGCGGAGCTTCGGCCAGCTGATCTGTCGGTCGCCGGGCACCAGGGCGATGAGCAGGTCGCCGTCGTGGCGCTTCACCACGAGCGACTTCACGAGGTGCGACGGGTCGATCCCGAGCCCGGCCGCGGCCTCGACCAGGGAGCCGGCGTCCGGGCGATCGACCACCTCGACGTCGAGGCCGAGGCGCGCGGCGTGCGCGAGGACGCGGTCGCGCCCGCGCGGGGCGGCGTCGGACGCGGAGGGGACGGAGGAGGGGGAGGTGTCGGCCATGCTCGGGCAACACCGCGGGAATGCCCGGGCTTCCCGATGCGTTCCACCGCCGTGACCGACTCCGCCGCCCCCGCCCTGCCCGCCCTCCGCGTCGACGTCTGGTCGGACATCGCGTGCCCGTGGTGCTACGTCGGCAAGCGGCGCTTCGAGACCGGCTTGCGCGACTTCCAGGCCCGGACCCCCGGCGCCCCCGACGTCGAGGTGACGTACCGCTCGTTCGAGCTGGCCCCCGACACCCCGGTGGACTTCCAGGGCACCGAGGTCGACTTCCTCGCGGGCCACAAGGGCATCCCGGCCGAGCGGGTCCGCACGATGCTGGCCGACATGACGCAGCTCGCGGCCGCCGAGGGCCTCGCCTACGACTACGACGCGCTCCAGCACACGAACACCGTGCTCGCCCACGAGCTGCTGCACCACGCCCGCACCCGCGGCCGGCAGCTCGAGATGGTGGAGCGCCTCCTCGCGGCCTACTTCACGGAGGGCCGGCACGTGGGCCGCGTCCCCGACCTCGTCGCGCTCGCGGTCGAGGCCGGCCTCGACGCCGACGAGGCGCGCGAGTCCCTGGAGTCCCACCGTCACCTGGCCGACGTGCGCGCCGACCAGGCGCAGGCGGTGGCGTACGGGATCAGCGGCGTGCCCTTCTTCGTGATCGACGAGCGCTTCGGCATCTCCGGCGCGCAGGACCCGTCGGTGTTCGCCTCCGCCCTGGGCGAGGCGCTGGCGGCCCGCGACGGCGACACCGTGCGGGTCGTCGCAGCCGACGGGGCCGGCCGATGAGCGCCGTCCCGGCGACCGGAACCTCGCCGACCGCGGTGTCCGGCCTCGCCATGCTCGGATCCGCCGACGCCGCCGCGTGCGAGGGGGACGCCTGCCTCGTGCCCACGGCCCCGCCGTCCGCGAGCGGCACCGCCTCGGCCGTCGCCGCATCCGACGCCGTGGCGCCCGGCACCGCGGCGCCCGACGACGGGTCTCCCGCCGCCGACCTCGCCCGCGTCCGCGACGCGATCGACGCCGGTCGGGCCATCTGACCCACCCCTCCCAGGCGGCCTCCGCCTGGCATCCGCGCGGGGATCCGCCCCGCGTCCGCCGCCCGCCGTCCCGGATGGGAGAATCGAACCGCCATGTCCTCTCCGACCCTCGCCCCCGCCGCTCCCGCACCCGCCTCCGAGCCCGCGCTCCGCATCGGCGGCATCCCGCTCGACGTGCCCGTCGTCCTCGCGCCCATGGCGGGCATCACCAACACGGCGTTCCGACGGCTCTGCCGCGAGTTCGGCGCCGGCCTCTACGTCAGCGAGATGATCACGAGCCGCGCCCTCGTCGAGCGCACGCCCGAGTCCATGCGGCTCATCACGCACCACCCGTCGGAGAAGGTGCGCTCCATCCAGCTCTACGGGGTCGACCCGAAGACGGTGCGCGAGGCCGTCACCATGCTCGTCGCGGAGGACCGCGCCGACCACATCGACCTGAACTTCGGCTGCCCGGTGCCCAAGGTCACGCGGAAGGGCGGCGGCGCCGCGCTCCCGTGGAAGCTCGGGCTGTTCACCGACATCGTCGAGGGCGCCGTGAAGGCGGCGGGGGACGTGCCCCTCACCGTCAAGATGCGCAAGGGCATCGACGCCGACCACCTCACCTACCTCGAGGCCGGACGCGCCGCCGAGGCCGCCGGCGTCGCGTCCATCGCCCTGCACGCGCGCACCGCGAGCGACTACTACAGCGGCCACGCCGACTGGTCGGCCATCGCGAAGCTGAAGCAGGCCGTCACGAGCGTGCCCGTCCTCGGCAACGGCGACATCTGGGCCGCCGAGGACGCCATCCGCATGATGGACGAGACCGGCGCCGACGGCGTGGTCGTCGGCCGCGGCTGCCTCGGGCGACCCTGGCTCTTCGGCGACCTCGCGGCCGTCTTCCACGCGCGCGCCGCGGGCCTCGACCCGGCGGACACGCCGCGGGCGCACCCCTCGCAGGGCGCCGTCGCCGACACCTTCCGCCGCCACGTCGAGCTCCTCGCCGAGTTCTTCGAGAGCGAGGAGCGCGGCTGCCGGGACGCGCGCAAGCACGTCGCGTGGTACTTCAAGGGCTACCCCGTCGGCGGCGACCTGCGGGCCGCGCTCGCGTCCGTCTCCTCGCTCGCGGAGCTCGACGGGCTGCTGGCCACCCTCGACCGCGACCAGCCCTACCCGGGCGCGGGCGCCGAGGGCGCGCGCGGCCGCCAGGGCAGCATGAAGCGCACGGCGCTGCCGGACCGGTGGCTCGAGAGCCGCGACATCGACGCGCAGGGAGCGATGGACATCGCGGACGGGGAGATCCACAACAGTGGCGGGTGAGGGCATGACGGAGCGGTCCACGTACAGCGAGACCGACGCCGAGCGCTGGTACCCGGAGCAGCACTCCTCCCGGCGCAGCGACTTCGCGCGCGACCGCGCCCGGCTGCTGCACTCGAGCGCGCTCCGGCGCCTCGCCGCGAAGACCCAGGTGCTGAGCCCCATGGCGGGCCTCGACTTCGCGAGGAACCGCCTCACCCACTCCCTGGAGGTCGCGCAGGTCGGCCGCGAGCTCGCCTCGAGCCTCGACCTCGACCCGGACGTCGTCGACACGGCGTGCCTGGCGCACGACATCGGGCACCCGCCCTTCGGCCACAACGGCGAGCGGGCGCTCAACGACTGGGCGGCCGACATCGGCGGCTTCGAGGGCAACGCGCAGACCCTGCGCCTCCTCACCCGGCTGGAGCCCAAGGTCATCGGGCCGGAGGGCCGGCCCTACGGCCTGAACCTCACCCGCGCGAGCCTCGACGCCAGCTGCAAGTACCCGTGGCCGAGCTCCCAGTCGGTGCCCGACCCCTCGGGTCGCGGCAAGTTCGGCTTCTACGACGACGACGTCGCGGCGTTCGCATGGCTGCGCGAGGGCGCTCCCGCGGGCCGTCGCTGCATCGAGGCCGAGGTCATGGACCTCAGCGACGACATCGCGTACTCGGTCCACGACTTCGAGGACGCCATCGTCGGCGGCTACGTCGACGTGCGCGCGCTCGGCGCCCGCGTCGACCACGAGGAGCTCGTGGACTCGATGGTGGCGTGGATCGGCGGGGCGCACTCGCACGAGGAGCTCATCCAGGCGTTCGACCGGCTCGACTCGCTCGACGTCTGGGTGGCCGAGTACGACGGCGGCCGCGGAGCCCAGGCGGCGCTGAAGGACCTGACCAGCCAGCTCATCGGCCGGTTCGCCGGCGCGGCGACGCAGCTGACGCGCGCGACCCACACCGACCGCAGCCTCATCCGGTTCGGCGCGCACGTGGTGGTGCCGCGGGCCATCCAGGCCGAGATCGCGGTGCTCAAGGGCATCGTCGCCGCGTTCGTCATGTCGAAGAACACCCGCCAGCCCATCTACGCGCGTCAGCGCGAGGTCCTCGCGGGCCTCGCCGACGCCCTGCACGCGCGCGGCGCCGACGAGCTCGACCCCGGCTTCGCGGGCGACTGGCGGGAGGCCGCGGACGACGGCGCGCGCAAGCGCGTCATCGTCGACCAGGTCGCCAGCCTCACCGACCAGTCGGCCATAGCCTGGTACGAGCGCCTGTGCGCGCGGCCCGTCTTCTGACGCCCGCGACGCCCTCGGACGCCCCTCGGCCCGGACGTAGGATGAGCCAATGGCCCTGATCCGGAAGAGCGACATCGACGAGGTGCGCTCCCGGGTGAACCTCGGCGACGTGGTGGGGGAGTACGTCACCCTGAAGTCGGCCGGCGTCGGGTCGCTCAAGGGGCTCTGCCCCTTCCACGACGAGCGCACGCCGAGTTTCCACGTGCGCCCCCAGGTCGGCTTCTACCACTGCTTCGGCTGCGGCGAGGGCGGCGACGTCTACACGTTCCTGCAGCGCATGGACCACGTGACCTTCGCGGACGCCGTCGAGCGCATGGCGCAGCGCATCGGCTACCAGCTGCACTACGAGGACGGCCAGGCCGCCACCGACCAGGGCAACCGCTCGCGCCTCCTCGGCGCGAACGAGGCGGCCGCGGCGTTCTTCGTCGAGCAGCTCGGATCCGAGGAGGCGGAGATCGGCCGCACGTTCCTCGGGGAGCGCGGGTTCGACCAGGGCGCGGCCCAGCGCTTCGGCGTCGGCTTCGCCCCGCAGAGCTGGGACGCGCTGTCCTCGCACCTGAAGGGCAAGGGCTACACGGAGGCCGAGCTCGTCACCGCCGGGCTCCTCAGCCAGGGCGACCGCGGCGCCTACGACCGCTTCCGCGGCCGGCTCGTGTGGCCCATCCGCGACCTCACGGGCGCGACCGTCGGCTTCGGGGCGCGGCGCCTGCGGGAGGACGACAAGGGCCCGAAGTACCTCAACACCCCGGAGACGCCCGTCTACCACAAGAGCTCCGTGCTCTACGGGCTCGACCTCGCGAAGCGCGACGTGAGCCGCGGGCGCCAGGTCGTCGTCGTGGAGGGCTACACCGACGTCATGGCCTGCCACCTCGCCGGCGTCACCACCGCGGTCGCCACCTGCGGCACGTCGTTCGGGGTCGACCACATCAAGGTCCTCCGTCGCGTGCTCGGCGACGACAGCGGGCTCGGCGAGGTCGTCTTCACGTTCGACCCGGACGCGGCCGGGCAGAAGGCCGCCATGCGCGCCTTCTCCGAGGAGCGGCGCTTCGCCGCCCAGACCTACGTCGCCGTGGGTCCGGAGGGCCTCGACCCCTGCGACCTCCGCCTCACGCGCGGCGACGACGCCGTGCGCCGCATGATCCAGGGCAAGAAGCCCATGTTCGAGTTCGCCATCAAGCAGATCCTCGCGGACCACGACCTCGAGACCGTCGAGGGCCGGGTGGCCGCGCTGCGCGCCGCCGCGCCCGTGGTAGCGGACATCCGCGACCCCTCCCTCCGGCCCGGGTACGCGCGGGAGCTCGCCGGCTGGCTCGGCATGGACCTCAGCGAGGTCGGCCGCGCCGTCCAGACCGCGGGCCGCAGCACGCCCGCCGACGGGGCCGACCGCTCGGGCGGCGCCCCCGCCGGTCGCGGCGGATCGGGTGGCCCGGACGGCGGCGGACACGGTCGTGGCGGCGGGTACGACGACGGCGCGACGGTCGAGAGCGCCCGGTCGATGTCGCTCATGGACCTGCCCACCGACCTCGCCACCCGCCTCGAGCGGGACGCGCTGATGGCGATGCTGCAGCACCCCGAGCTGGTGGGGAACGACCTCGTGATGCGCGCGGCCCAGGTGGCGTTCGTCAACGAGAGCCTGGCGGTCGTGCGCGACGGGGTCATCGCGAGCATGGAGGCCCTCGGCGGCGCCGACTGGCTCTCGCGCGTCGCGCTCGAGGTCCCGGAGTCCTTCGCCACGCTCGTCAAGCAGCTGGGCGTCGCGCCGCTGCCGAACCGGGGCGACGCCGACAAGCTCGCGATCTACGTGAAGGGCGTCACGGCGGAGCTCGTCGGCCGCGACCTCCTGCGCCGGAAGGCCGACCTCATCGGGCGGCTGCAGCGCACGGACGCCACGCACGAGCGCGAGCGCTACCAGGGGATCCAGCGCGAGCTGATGCAGGTCGAGGCCGAGCGCCGCGCCCTCCGCGAGTGACGTCGTCGGCCGAGCGGGCGCCCGCGGACGGCCATGTTGCGATCATGTGAAGAAGCGCGCCGACGCGTCCCCGGGGTCCGGGCTGCTGTTTCCCGTGTGTTAGAAATCATTCACAGCACAGCGTCCGTGTCTCCTCGATGCACGGGCGCGATCCCCTCCACGAAAGAGGCATTCGGAACATGACGTCCGCATTCTCCCGGCGCTCCCGCGTCCTGCTCGCCACGGCCGGGTTCTCCGCCGCGGCCCTCGTCCTCGCCGGCTGCTCCGGCGGCTCCGGCGACCCGCTCGCCGAGGACGACGCAGCCGGCGGCGGCTCCGTCGTCGTCGGCACGACCGACAAGGTCCTGTCGCTCGACCCCGCGGGCTCCTACGACAACGGCTCCTTCGCGGTGCAGAACCAGGTCTACCCGTTCCTGTTCAACAGCCCCTACGGCAGCCCCGACGTCGAGCCCGACCTCGCCGAGTCCGGCGAGTACACCTCGCCCAACGAGTTCACCGTGACGCTGAAGCCGGACCTGAAGTTCGCCAACGGCAACGCCCTCACCGCGAGCGACGTGAAGTTCACGTTCGACCGCGTCGCGACCATCGCCGCCAACGGCGCCGACAACGGCAACGGACCGTCGTCGCTCCTCGCGAACGTCGAGAGCGTGGCCGCTCCCGACGACACCACGGTCGTCTTCACGCTGAAGACCGCCAACGACCAGACCTTCGAGCAGGTGCTGTCGAGCCCCGCCGGCCCCATCGTGGACGAGGACGTGTTCCCCGCCGACGCGCTCGCGGACCCCGCCGACATCGTCTCGGCGAACGCCTTCGCGGGCCAGTACGTCATCACCGACTTCGACCTGAACCAGCTCGTCGCGTACGCGCCGAACCCGGACTACCAGGGCGTCCTCCCGAAGGCCGCGAACAGCGGCGTGACCGCGCGCTACTACGCGGACGAGACCACGATGAAGCTCGCCGTGCAGAACGGCGAGATCGACGTCGCCGGCCGCTCGCTCGGCGCCACCGACATCGCCGACCTCAAGGAGGACGACTCGGTCCAGGTCATCGACGGCCCCGGCGGCGAGATCCGCTACATCACGTTCAACCTGAACACGCAGCCGTTCGGCAAGACCACGGGCGAGGCCGACGAGGCCAAGGCCCTCGCGGTGCGCCAGGCGGCCGCCGACCTCATCGACCGCGACGAGCTCTCGACCGAGGTCTACAACGGCACCTACACGCCGCTCTACTCCTACGTGGCCGACGGCCTGTCGGGCGCGAACGAGGCGCTCAAGGGCCTGTACGGCGACGGCGACGGCGGACCCGACGCGGACAAGGCCGCCAAGGCCCTCTCCGACGCGGGCGTCGCGACGCCCGTCGCGCTGCAGCTGCAGTTCAACCCGGACCACTACGGCGCGGGCTCGGACGACGAGTACGCGCTCATCAAGCAGCAGCTCGAGGCGACCGGCCTGTTCCAGGTCAACCTGCAGTCCACCATCTGGGACCAGTACAGCAAGGCCCGCGTCAACGACGAGTACCCGGCGTACCAGCTCGGCTGGTTCCCCGACTACTCGGACGCGGACAACTACCTGACGCCGTTCTTCTCCCCGCAGTCGTTCGTCAAGAACCACTACGACGACGCCGCCGTGGCCGACCTCATCACGCAGCAGCTGTCGGAGGCCGACGCCACGAAGCGCGCCGACCTCATCGGCCAGATCCAGGACGCGGTCGCGGCCGACCTGCCGACCATCCCGCTGCTCCAGGGCTCGCAGGTCGCCGTCGCCGGCGAGGGCGTGGACGGCGTCACCCTCGACGCGTCGTTCAAGTTCCGCTACGCGCCCATCACCAAGGGCTGAGCCGACCGGGGAGGGACGTCGCGCTGACGTCCCTCCCCGCCTCGGATGGGGCGTCCCGCTTCGGCGGGACGCCCCACTCCTGTGTCATCGTCCGCGGCACGACCTGCCCGCGGCGATCCCCCCGACCCGAAAGGCCCACCCGCCGTGACCGTCATCCCGGACGCCATCCCCGCGTCCGCGCCCCCCGGGGCGCAGCAGCCCAAGGCCCGGAAGCAGGGGATCGGGCTCGGCCAGTACATCCTCATCCGCGCCGTGCTGATCATCCCGACCGTGTTCATCCTCGTGACGCTGGTGTTCTTCCTCATGCGGATCGTGGGCGACCCCATCTCCGCCGCCGTCGGCGACCGCCTCACCCCGGAGCAGCTCCAGGAGCGCCTCGCGACCGCCGGCTTCGACCGGCCGATCATCGTGCAGTACCTCGAGTACCTCGGCCAGATCGCCACGGGCAACTTCGGCCGCTCGCTCACCGACAACCGGCTCATCAGCGAGGTGCTGCTGCAGTACGGCTCGGCCACGCTCGAGCTCGTCGTCTACTCGCTCATCGTCGCGTTCCTCATCGGGATCCCGCTCGGCCTCGTCGCCGCCTACTTCAAGGACCGCACGCCCGACGCCGTGCTGCGCATCCTCGCGATCCTCGCCTACGCCACGCCCGTGTTCTTCGCCGGCCTCCTCCTCAAGCTCGTCTTCTCGGTCTGGCTCGGGATCCTGCCGCTGTCCGGGCGCGCGGACACGCGCGTCGAGGTGGCGCTCGGCCGGCTGGAGAACCCGACCGGCATCTACCTCATCGACGCCCTCCGCCTCGGGAGCCCGACCGCCGTGAGCGACGTGCTCGAGCACGCGGTGCTCCCGGCGCTCGCGCTCGGCCTCCTCACCGCCGGCATCTTCCTCCGCCTCGTGCGCACCAACGTCATCTCGACGCTCGGCACCGAGTACGTGGACGCCGCCCGCTCCCGCGGGGTCGGCGAGTTCCGGCTCACCACGCGGCACGCGCTGAAGCCCGCGCTCATCCCCATCATCACCGTGGTGGGCCTGCAGATCGCCGTCATGCTCGGCGGCGCGGTGCTCACCGAGACCACGTTCGAGTGGCGGGGCCTCGGCTTCCAGCTCGCGCAGTACCTCGCGGCCCGCGACTTCGTGGCCGTGCAGGGTATCGTCGCGCTGCTGGCCGTGATCGTGGCCGTGACGAACTTCATCGTCGACGTCGTCGCGGCGCTCATCGACCCGCGAGTGAGGTACTGACATGACCGACACCACCACCGCACCCGCGCCCGTCCCCGCGCGCCGCACCCTGTTCCAGCGCCTGCCGCTCGTCTCGCACGTGCGGCAGAGCGTCGGGCTCCAGCGCGGCATGCTCGTCGCCGGAATGGTCATCACGGGCGTCTTCATCCTGCTGGCCGCGTTCGCCCCGCTCATCGCCCCGTTCGGCTTCGCGCAGGGACGCGACGACGGCGGCTCGTTCCCGCGCCAGTCGGCGCCCGACGCGACGCACCTCTGGGGCACCACGGTCGGCGGCTACGACGTGTTCTCCCGGGTCGTCTGGGGCACGCAGACCGCGCTCTCGGTCGTCGTGATCGCCGTCGTCCTGTCGCTGTTCGTCGGCGTGCTGCTCGGCGTCGTGTCGGGCTACCTGGGCGGCTGGCTCGACCGGATCCTCGTCGTCATCGCCGACGCCATCTACCCGTTCCCGACGCTCCTGCTCGCGATCGTGGTGAGCATCGTGCTGAACGGCGGGCAGTCGAGCCTCTGGGGCGGCATCCTGTCGGCGGCCGTGAGCATCACGGTCGTCTACATCCCGCAGTACTTCCGCGTCATCCGCGCCGAGGTGGTGCGGTTGAAGGCCGAGGCGTTCGTCGAGTCGGCGAAGGTCATCGGCACCTCGACGCCGCGGATCATGTTCGTGCACGTCCTGCGGAACTCCACCCGCACGCTGCCGCTGATCCTCACGCTCAACGCGTCCGAGGCGATCCTCACCCTCGCGGGCCTCGGGTTCCTCGGCTTCGGCATCTCGCCCACGTCCGCCGCGGAGTGGGGCTACGACCTCAACCGGGCGCTCGCCGACACCGCGAGCGGCGTCTGGTGGACGGGCGTGTTCCCCGGCGTCGCGATCGTCCTGCTCGTGCTCGGCCTGACCCTCGTCGGCGAGAGCGTCAACGACATCTCCGACCCCAAGCTGCGCGCCCGCAAGCGCGCGGAGAAGAAGAAGGTGACCGCATGAGCGACGTCGTCGAGATCCGCGACCTCGGGGTGACGTTCGCGACCGACGGCGGCGACGTCCGCGCGGTCGACGGCGTCTCCCTCCGGGTGTCGCCCGGCGAGATCCTCGCCATCGTGGGGGAGTCGGGGTCGGGCAAGTCCGTCACCGCCCGCACCGTGCTCGGCCTCCTGCCCGACACCGCCGTCACCGACGGCGCGGTCCTCCTCAGCGACCGCAAGGGCCAGGGCGCGGTCGACGTGCTGTCCCTCTCGGCCGACAAGCTGCGCCAGGTGCGCGGCCGGGACGTCGCGATGGTGTTCCAGGAGCCGTCCACGGCCCTGAACCCGGTGCACACGGTGGGCTGGCAGATCATCGAGGGCCTCCGCGCCCACGGCCGCGTCTCCCGGAAGGAGGCGCGCGCGAAGGCGATCGACATCCTCCGCCGCGTCGGCATCCCCGACCCCGAGACCCGCGTCGACCACTACCCGCACCAGTTCTCCGGCGGGCAGAAGCAGCGCGTCGTCATCGCGATGGCGCTCGTGCTGGACCCGGGCCTCATCGTGGCGGACGAGCCGACGACGGCCCTCGACGTGACCGTCCAGGCCGAGATCCTCGACCTGCTGCGCCGCTGCCGGGACGAGTTCGGCGCGGCCGTGATCCTCATCACGCACAACATGGGCGTCGTGGCGGACCTCGCGGACCGCGTCGCGGTCATGTACCGCTCCCGGCTCGTCGAGCAGGCCGACGTGGCGACGCTGTTCTCGGCGCCGCGCGAGGAGTACACGCGGAACCTCCTCGCCTCCGTCCCGAAGCTCGGCGAGGGCGTGGCGGCGACCGTGGAGCGCGCCGCGGTGCGCACGCGGGCCCGGGAGGCGTCGGGCACGGAGACGGCGCCCGTCGTCGTCGCCCGGGGTCTGCACATCGAGTACCCGGGCCGGCTCGGGGCGCCCGCGTTCCGCGCCGTCAAGGGCGTCGACCTGCACATCGAGGCGGGCGAGGTCCTCGGGCTCGTGGGGGAGTCGGGATCCGGCAAGACCACCATCGGCCGCGCCATCGCCGGCCTCACGAACGTGACCGGCGGATCCCTGCAGGTCCTCGGCACGGAGATGCTGGGCGTGCGGGAGCGCGACTTCCGGAAGCTGCGCAGCGACATCGGGTTCGTGTTCCAGGACCCCGCCACGAGCTTCAACCCGCGGCTCACCATCGCGGAGTGCGTCGCCGAGCCGCTCATCGTCCACGGACGCGCGCGGTCGCCGCAGGCCGCGCGCGGTCGGGTCGACGAGCTGCTCGAGGCCGTGCAGCTGCCGAGGGCGTTCGGCGACCGCTACCCGCACGAGCTCTCGGGCGGCCAGCGCCAGCGCGCCAGCCTCGCCCGCGGCCTCGCGCTCGAGCCGTCCCTGCTCGTGGCCGACGAGCCGACGAGCGCGCTCGACGTGTCGGTGCAGGCGCGCGTCCTGGAGCTCTTCGCGGAGCTGCAGCGCGAGCTCGGGTTCGCGGCGCTGTTCATCAGCCACGACCTCGCGGTCGTCGACCTCCTCGCCGACCGGATCGCCGTGCTCTACCGCGGCGAGCTGGTCGAGGAGGGCACGGGCGCCCAGGTGCTCGGCGACCCGCAGCACCCGTACACGCAGCGGCTGCTCGCCTCGCTGCCCGTGCCGGATCCCGCCGAGCAGGCCGAGCGGCGCGCGCGCCTGCACGCCCTCCGCGCCGCCGAGCGGCCCGCCGGCTAGGCGCGGGGCGCGCCGTCCGGCCGACGCCGGGCATGATGGGACGGAACCCGCATCCGTCGTCCGGCCGAACGCCGCCGGCCGGACGACGACGCCGAGGACGGAGCAGCGCATGACGCACACCCCCCGAGACGCCACCGCCGGTACGTCGACGGAGCCGGTCCTGGACGTGCGCGACCTGCGGCTCGCCTACCCCGCCCGGCGGGGCGCGGAGGCGCCCCCGGCGGTCGACGGCGTCACGCTGCGCCTCGAGCCCGGCGAGGTGCTCGGCGTGGTCGGGGCGAGCGGATCCGGCAAGTCGTCCCTCGCCCGCGTGCTCGCGGGCCTCGTCCCGTCCGGCGACGAGGGCGCCGCGGTCCCGCGCATCACGGGCGGCGACGCCGCGGTGCTGGGCCAGGGCCTCCGTCGCATGGGCCGCCGCGCCCGGACCCGCACGACGTACGGCATCGGCTACGTGCCGCAGGACGCGGGCACGACGCTGCACCCGCAGCTGACGGCGAGCGAGGCCATCGCCGAGCCGATCTTCTCCCGCGACCGCCGCTTCGACAGCCAGGTCGCGGCACGCCGGGTCGTGACGCTGCTGACGGCGCTCGACCTCCCTCCGGGCACGCAGGACCGCTATCCGCACGAGCTGTCGAGCGGGCAGCGGCAGCGCGTGGCGCTCGCGCGCGCCCTCGTGCTGGGACCGCGGCTGCTGATCGCCGACGAGCCCACCTCGGGCGTCGACGTGATGAGCCGGGTCGCGGTCCTCGACCTCCTGCGCGACCTGCAGTCCCGCGGCGGCTTCTCCGCCCTCGTGGTCAGCCACGACCTCGCCGTCGTGGAGCGGCTCACCGACCGCCTCGCCGTCATGCACCGCGGCACGCTCGTGGGGTACGGCGCCGTCGACGACGTGCTGCGGGATCCGACGCACCCGTACGTCCGCGACCTCGCGGAGTCCCGCACTGCCGCCGACCGCGGCGGTCCCGCGGGCGCGGGCCCGGGCGACCCGGGGACGGACGGCCGATGACGGCGCCGGGCCCCGCGCCCGACGATCCCGACCTCGCGGTCTCGTCCGACCTCGCGCTCGCGTCCCTCATCGCGGGGACGGCCCTCGCCGGCACCGGAGCGCGCGCCGAGACCCTG
>NZ_JAVCVL010000320.1:0-2104 GCF_032917815.1 Clavibacter sp. MX14-G9D
CTGAGCCCCGCGCAGGTCGCCGCCTGGCGCGCGACGCGGGTGCCCGGGCACGCGAACGGGCACGTGCACGGCGCGAACCTCGGCGTGCGCGCCGACGCCTACGTGCGGGCGGGCGGCTTCCCGGCGCTGGCGGAGCACGAGGACGTCGACCTGGTCGCCCGGCTCCGCCTCCTCGGCGTCACGGTCACCGCCTCCGCTGCCGGCGAGGTGCTGACCTCCGGCCGGCGCGACGGCCGGACGCCCGGCGGATACTCCGGCTACCTGCACGTGTCGCTGCTCGAGCGGGCGGAGGCGGCGGCGTCGGCGGCAGCGGCGAGGGAGGGTTGCGGCAGCCCCTGCGTCGCCGCAGGCTGACCGGACCACCGCCCCTCAGCTCCGGGTCGCGCCGTCGCCTCCCATGCCGCGCGTCCCCGCCGCGGTGCCGTCCGTGATCGCCCGCACCACCTCCGCCGCCGTGCGGAGCTGGTCGGCGGTGAACCCGTCGAGCGCCCGGTCGACGTCGGCCTGCGCACCCTGGAGCATCGCCATCACGCGCGTCCGGGTCGCGGCGCTCGACCGCAGCGTGACCACCCGCCGGTCGGCGCTCTCCCGGCTCCGCTCGAGGTGGCCGCCGCCCTCGAGCCGGTTGATGAGCGCGGTCGTGGCCCCCGACGTCAGGTGCAGCCGTTCCGACAGGCGGGCCGGCGACAGCGCCCGGTCGGCGGTCTCGGCCCAGATCACCTCGGCGAGCGCCGTCGTGTCGGTGGTCGGGAGCCCGAGCGCCGCGGCGAGCTGCCGCACCGACTCGTCGAACGCGGTCGTGTAGTCCCGGAGCCGCTCCAGCACCTCGGAGCGGTCGCCCGGGACCGCGATGGTGTGGGACATGTCGTGATCCTCCGAGTCGACCCGATTGCTTCACCATGAAGCATCTACGCCATAGAGTCTACTCGGACGCGGCATCGCGCATCCGCTCGACGACACGAGGAGACCACCGCATGGCCGACACCACCCGCCTCCGCCCGAGGGTCCTCGTCACGGGAGCCAGCATCGCCGGACCGGCGCTCGCCTGGGGCCTGCACCGCGAGGGCTTCGACGTGACCCTGCTCGAGCGCTCGGCCGCGCCGCGCCAGGCGGGCCAGAACATCGACGTGCGCGGCCTCGGCCGCGACGTCCTCCGGCGCATGGGCATCGAGGACGTCGTGATGGCGAACCTGACCGGCGAGGACGGGACGCGCTTCGTCGACGAGGAGGGGCGCGTCCTCGCCTCGTTCCCGCGCGCCGAGGGCGAGGACGGGCCGACGGCGGAGGTGGAGATCCTGCGCGGCCGGTTCGCGGGGATCCTCGTCGACCTCGTCCGGGACGACGTCGCGCTCCGCTACGGCGACTTCGTCACGGGTGCGCGGCAGGACGCCACCGGGGTCGACGTGGAGCTCGCGAGCGGATCCCGGGAGCGCTACGACCTCCTGCTCGTCGCCGAGGGCCGCAGCTCCCGCACGCGCCGGCTGGCCTTCGCCGAGGAGACCACGCTCCGCGACCACGGCGTGAGCATCGCCTACGGGACGATCGACCGGCTCCCCGGCGACACCGGCTACTGGGACTTCCTCACGGGACGCCGCGCGCGGAACGCCACCATCCGACCGGACGACGAGGGCACGATCCGCGCCAGCCTGTCGTTCGAGTCGGAGCCGTCCGGGTTCGAGCAGCTGCCGTTCGAGGCGCAGATGACCGTGCTCCGCGCGCGCTTCCGCGACACGGGCTGGCAGGTCGAGCGGATCCTCGACGGATTCCAGGCCCGACCGGACGAGTTCTACACGCAGCGCATGGAGCAGGTGATCGTGTCCACGTGGTCGAAGGGACGCATCGCGCTCCTGGGCGACGCGGCCTGGGGATCGGGCCCCACGGGCATGGGCACGACTCTCTCCCTCGTCGCCGCCCACGTGCTCGCGGGCGAGCTGGGACGCGCGCTCTCCGATCCCGCGGACACCTTCGCGGCCGCGTTCGCGCGCTACGAGGCGCAGCTGCGGCGGTACGCCGACAGCGCGCAGGGGCTCCCGCCGGGCGGGGCGCGCCTCAGCCACCCGTCGTCGGCGCTCGGGCAGAGGGCGATGCGCGGCGCCGTGCGGGT
>NZ_JAVCVL010000321.1:0-2103 GCF_032917815.1 Clavibacter sp. MX14-G9D
CTCGCCGACGGGCGGGGCCGGCAGCGTCGCGGGCGGGGCGGGCGGCGTGCTGCCGTCCGGCAGCGCGGGCGGGGCGGGGCAGGTCGTGGAGGGGCCCGTCGCGGATCCGGCCGCGCCCGAGGAGTCGCCGCCGTCCCCGTCGGCGAAGGCCGCCGAGGAGAGGAGCGCGACGAGGCCGAGGGAGGCGCCGGCGATGCCGACGGCGATGCCCGCGCGGCGCTTCCGGGAGGCGGGCTTCCGCGCGAAGGCGGTGGTCGAGTCGTCCATGGTGTTCCTTCCGTGACCGCCGCGGCTCGGGATGCGCCGTGGTCGGTGTCCCCAGGCTCGGCAGCGGATCTGAAGTCCTGCTTAAGTTCCGCGCCCGGAGCGGACATGCGCCCGGAACCCCCATGCGCGGCTCCTACAGTCGGCACATGCTCCCTCCCGCGCGCGTCCTCGTGGTCGAGGACGACGAGGCCATCCGCGCCGCCGTCGTCTCCACCCTCACCGCCGAGCGGTTCGTCGTGCGCGGCCTCGCGTCGGGCGTGGAGCTGGAGGACGAGGTGCGCGCGTTCCTGCCCGACCTCGTGGTGCTCGACTGGATGCTGCCCGGCCCGAGCGGCATCCAGCTCGCCGAGCGGATCCGTCGCTGGAGCGACGCGAGCGTCATCATGCTCACCGCCCGCGATGCCGTCGAGGACCGCCTGCGCGGCTTCGGGCAGGGCGTCGACGACTACATCGTGAAGCCGTTCGCCCTCGCGGAGCTCGTCGCCCGGGTCGGCGCGGTGCTCCGCCGGCGGGGCCGGCTCGCCAGCGTGGTGGAGATCGGCGACCTGCTGGTGGATCCCGACTCCGGGCTCGCGCAGCGCGACGGCCAGGCGCTCGACCTCACCTCGATCGAGTTCCAGCTGCTCGCCTACCTCGCCGCGCACCGCGGCCGCACCCTCTCCAAGACGCAGCTGCTCACGCAGGTGTGGGGCTACGACCACGCCGACCCGAACCTCGTCGAGGTGCACATCAGCGCGCTGCGGAAGAAGATGGAGGCCCGCGGGCCCCGCCTCCTCCACACCGTGCGCGGGCTGGGCTACCGGGTGGAGGCGTGAGCGCGGGGCCGCTCCGCACCGGGTCCCTCCGCACGCGCACGGTGCTCGCCGTGCTGGCGCTCCTCGCGGTGCTGCTGGTGGCGCTGTCGCTCACCGTGCAGGCGATCCTCGGGGCCGAGCTGCGGCAGCAGATCCAGGACCGGCTCGCGGACCGTGCCTCCGCCGCCGCCGCGCTCGTGGGCGTGCTCGACGACGAGGACCTCGCCGAGCGGCTGTCGGCGCAGGGCGTGGCCGTGCAGATCACGAGCCCCGACGGCGGCGCCGTGTCGGTCGGACCGGGACGCGATCCCCTGGGCGGCACGCTGCCCGGCCCGCCCGGCGACGGCCCCGGCAGCGCCACGACCCCGGCGCCCGCGCCGGCGACGGGCGACGACGCGGTGACCGTGACCGCCAGCTCGGTCGTCTCCTCGGACCGCGAGATCACGCTCCGCTCGGACCTCAGCGACGGCACGGTGCTCGAGCTGTCCGCGAGCACCGGATCCGTCGACGGCACGCTGGCCTCGCTCCGCGGGATCCTCGCGGGGGCCTCCGCCGTGTTCCTCCTGCTGGCGGCGGTGGCGCTCATGGTCGTCGTGCGCCGCACGCTGAAGCCGCTCGAGGACATGACGGGCGTCGCCCGCTCCATCGGCCGCGGGGATCGGGGGCGGCGGCTCCGTCCGACGCGCCCCGGCACCGAGCTCGGCCGCACCGCGACCGCCTTCGACGAGATGCTCGACGACCTGGAGCACGCCGAGCACCAGGCGCTCGCGGCCGAGGCGCGGATGCGCGCCTTCGTCGCCGACGCCGCGCACGAGCTGCGCACCCCCGTCGCGGGCATCCGCGCCTCCGCCGACGCGCTCGTCCGCGCGCACCTGTCCGGCGAGGAGCGCGAGCGGCTCTCGGTGCACGTGGTGCGCGAGGCGATCCGGGCGGGCCGCCTCGTCGACGACATGCTGATGATGGCCCGGCTCGACGAGGGCCTGTCCGTCGAGGGCCGGCCCGTGCGGATCCCGCCCGCGGTCGAGGCGGCCGCCGCCCGGCA
>NZ_JAVCVL010000322.1:0-2098 GCF_032917815.1 Clavibacter sp. MX14-G9D
GGGCGCGTCGGGGACGAGGGGCGACTCGGCCGCCGTGGCCGCGTCGCCGTCCGTCGCCGAAGCGTCCGTCGACGAGCCGACCGTCGGCGCCTCGGATGCGGGCGCCTCGTCGACGGGCTCGGACGGCGCCTGCACGACGGGCTCGAGCTCGTCGCCGATGAGCTGCTGGATCTGCGCGCGCGTGACGGCGCCCTCCCGGACGATGCGGACGCGGCCGCCGGCCGCGGTGACGCGCGACGCGTCGACGATGGTCGAGGCCGCTCCCCCGGCGGCGCCGCCGTCGAGGAATATCGAGACGCTCTCGCCGAGCTGGGCGACGGCCTCCTCGGCGCTGGCGGCGGCGGGCTCGCCCGTGCGGTTCGCGGACGACACCGCGAGGGGGCCGGTCTCCGCGAGCAGCTCCAGGGCGTACGGGTTGGCGGGCATGCGCAGGGCGACGGTGCCGCGCGTCTCGCCGAGGTCCCAGACGAGGGACGGCTGGGCCACGAGGATCACCGTGAGGCCGCCCGGCCAGAACTCGTCGACGAGGCGGCGGACGACGTCGGGGACGAAGTCGGCGAGGGCGTCGAGCGTGGACTGCCCGGGGATGAGGACGGGCGGCGGTGCGTCGCGGCCGCGGCCCTTCGCGTCGAGGAGCCGCTGCACGGCCTCGGGGTTGAAGGCGTCGGCGGCGATCCCGTACACGGTGTCCGTGGGGATGACGACGACCTCGCCGCGGCCCACCGCCTGTCGGGCGAGTCTCATGCCGGTGAGGAGGTCGGTGTCGACTGAGCAGTCGTAGATGCGCGCCATGTCGTCGCTCATCGTAGCCGAGCCGGTCGCCCGGGCCCTGAGCGGGGCGTCCGCGCCGCGCGCCCGCCCGCATACTGGGGCTCGTGACCACCACGCCCTCCTCCCCCGACCCCCGCGGGCTGCTGTTCGTGTTCGACATGGACGACGTGCTGTACGACCACGACTGGCGGGGGCCCGCGGACCGCATCACGGAGGCGACGGGCCACGACCTCGCCGAGCTGCGCCGGCGCTGGTACAACGACGACGGGGAATGGGCCGCGGAGGCGGGGCGCTTCGACGCCGACGCGTACCTGGACGCCTTCTGCCGCGCCGTGGACGTGGAGATGGACGAGGACGAGTGGGTCCGCCGCCGTCGCGCGTCGATGGTGGTGCGCCCGTCGGCGCTCGAGGCCGTGGCCCGCGCGCGGGAGGCCGGGCGCATCACGCTCCTGACCAACAACAACGCCCTGGCCGCTCGTCATCTGCCGACGCTCGCTCCCGAGCTGGTGCCGCTCTTCGGGCTCGAGCACCTCCGGACGTCGAGCGGGTACGGTGCGCGGAAGCCCGACCCCGCCGTCTTCCGCGGCGTGCTCGCCGCGTACGGCCACCCGGCCGAGCGGACCTTCTTCGCCGACGACCGGATCGACAACGTCGCCGCGGCGCGCGGACTCGGCATCACCGGGCACCACGTGCGGGGACCCGGGGACCTCCTGCCGGCCGTGGAGGACTTCATCCGGCGCCGGACCGCGGCGTCGACGCGCGGAGCCGTCACGGGCTGAGCGCGCTCGCGGTCGCGGTCGCGGCGGCGTCAGCGGACGGCGGTCGTCGCCCGATCGCGCCGCGTGAGGTCCTGGTGCGTGGACGTCGCGCGCCATCCGTCGGCGTCGAGCAGGGCGCGGATCGCGTCGCCCTGCAGCTCGCCGTGCTCGATCACGAGGGCGCCGCCCGGGTGCAGGAGCCGCCGCGCGGTGGTGGAGACGAGCCGCACGACGTCGAGGCCGTCCGTCCCGCCGTAGAGGGCGAGCGCGGGATCGTGCAGCCGCACCTCCGGGTCGCGCGGCACCGCGTCCACGGGGATGTACGGCGGGTTGGAGACGACGACGGACACCGTCCCGTCGAGCTCGGGGAAGGCGTCGGCCAGGTCGCCGAGGACGAGGTCGACGCGAGGTGCGAGCCGGGCGACGTTGCGGGCCGTCCAGGCGTGCGCGGCGGGCGACACCTCGACGGCGTGCACGCGGGCGTGCGGGACCTCGGTCGCGAGCGCGAGCGCGAGCGCGCCGGACCCCGTGCCGAGGTCGACGGCGACGGGCGCGTGACGACCCGCTCC
>NZ_JAVCVL010000323.1:0-2092 GCF_032917815.1 Clavibacter sp. MX14-G9D
GGCCTCGTCCGCGGGCGCGGGCGCGTCCGCCTCGGGGGTCGGCGTCGCGACGGGCGCCTCGACGGCGACGGGGGCGCTGTCCACGGAGACGGTCTCGGCGTGGGCGGCGGGCGCCATCGCGAGGGGCAGGATCACGAGCGACGCCGAGAGGCAGGCGCCGGCGGCGGCGCGGCGGAACGACCTGCCGCGGGACGCGGCGGGGGTGGGACGGGTCATGACATCTCCAGTGGTGCCGACCGCCGTCCGCGCCATGGCTGTGCCGCGTCCGTGCGGTAGTGGGGACGCGCTCCGGGGTCCGGGGAACGCGGCGGGGAGGATCTTCTCCCTACCGCCGACTGTAGGGATTTCCGCTACTCACCTGGGGAAATCTCCGGCGCAGTGTGACGCGTGTGACTCGTGAACCCCGGAGTTGCGGGGGTGACACGCGGGATCCACCCCCGGACTGGGGTGGCCGACCGGGCGGCCGGTGGCCGGTGGACGTCAGACGACCGGCGCGAGCACCAGCTCGTCGCCCGCGACGGCCACCAGGACCGCCTGGTCGCGCCCGGCGCGTCGCCCGGTGACCGACGGCAGGTCGAGGAGCGCGCGGGGCGCCACCAGGTCGAACCCGGCGTCCGTCAGCCGGTGCACGAGCTCCCGACGTGAGAGCCGCCGCGACGGCTCCTCGGCGAGCGCCCGCACGACGACCAGGTCCATCGGATCCAGCTCCAGCGCCACGCCCGCCAGCCAGGCCTCGCCGGAGGCCGGGTCGAGCACGAGGTCGCCCGCGGTGACCACCGCCGCGGCGAGCCCGCGCCGGCGGAAGAGCACGCGCAGCGTCTCGACGACCTCCTCCAGGCCGAAGGGCTTCGTCACGTAGTCGTCGGCGCCGGCGCGGAAGGCCGCGAGCCGGTCCTCGAGGGAGTCGCGGCCGGTCAGGAACAGCACGGGCGTGGCGATGCCGGCACGCCGCAGCTCACCCACGACCTCCACGCCCGAGACGTCCGGCAGCGTCATGTCGAGCAGGATCGCGTCGGGCGCGTCGTCCACCGCGGCGGCGATCGCGCCGCGACCGGTCGCGAAGACGCGCACGTCCCAGCCCTCCATCCGCAGCGCGAGCGACAGCAGCTGCGTGATGGGCGCCTCCTCGTCGACCACGAACACGCGGAGGGCGCGCGGGGCGGTACCGGGCAGGGCCTCCTCGTCGTCGCGGGCGGCCGGGCTCAAGGTGCTGTCCATGCGGATCCTCATCTGTCGCGCGGGCCCCGCCGCCGACCCGAGGGGGTCGGGCCGGCGACGGGATGCTCCGGACGGAGCGGGTCGCGGACGGGGGGACGCCGCGTCTCCCATCCTCGCCACGCGCGCGTCCCGGGTCGTCATCCCCGGGGAGGGTCACGGGTAGTCCCTACGACCCGCACTGCCGGGGCACCGGAGACCGCGAGCGGGCGCACGGCGCGTCCGCAGGCGAGGACCGTCGAACGTGCGCAGGCCGCGCCGCGGGCAGCGCGGGCCGCGCCCGCGGCTGCGGCGCGCATCCGGGAGCGCGGGCCGGCCGCGGGATCCGCGAGACTGATCCCGCACGCCGACCTCACGGACCACCCCGCCCCGGCGTCTACCCGGTGTGGAGATGATGCAGCCGTTCGACAGGGTCGTGACCGAGCACGGCGCCGTGGTGCTCCGCGTGTGCCGGGCGGTGCTCGGCGGGCACGCGGACGCCGAGGACGCCTGGTCGGAGACGTTCCTGTCGGCGCTCGTCGCGTATCCGGGGCTCGGGCCGCGCGCCGACGTGCGCGCCTGGCTCGTGACCATCGCGCATCGGAAGGCACTCGACGCGATCCGCGCCCGCGGCCGTCGCGCCCTGCCGGTGGAGGACGTGCCCGAGGGCATCTCCGACCTCGGCGTGCCGGGATCCGGCGACCCCGACCTGTGGTCGGCGGTCGCGGGCCTGCCCGAGCGGCAGCGCCTGGCGGTCGCGTACCGCTACCTCGGCGGCCTGCCGTACGCGGAGGTCGCGGCGATCGTCGGCGGCACCTCGGAGGCGGTGCGACGCGCGGCCGCCGACGGGGTGGCGAGCCTGCGGCGGACGATGGGGACGGATCCGCCGGGCGAGCGG
>NZ_JAVCVL010000324.1:0-2060 GCF_032917815.1 Clavibacter sp. MX14-G9D
GATCGCGGGCACGGCCGCCGCCCGGGCCCTCCGCGACGCCGGCCACGACGTGGTCCTCGTCGAGGCGCGGGCCGAGCTGGGCGGCCGCATCCGGGCGGCATCGGGCACCGAGTGGCCGCATCCCGCCGAGCTGGGCGCCCTCTGGATCGCCGCCGACGACGACCACCTGCTCCGCGACGCCCTCGAGGCGGCCGGCATCTCCCGCTACGGCCTCGCGCTCATCCCCGAGCACCGCGGCCCGGACGGGGAGGTCCTCGACGCCTCCGGCGCGGGGGCCGACGCCCTCGCGGGCGCGCGCACGTGGGCCCAGGGGCAGGCCGTCGACGCGAGCGTGGCCGCCGCGCTCCTCGAGACGGGCGCGGACGCCCTGTCCGCCGAGGGCGGGGCGGCGTCGCCCGCCGCGCGTCTCGCCGCACTCCTCGCCACGGACGTCGCGATCGCGCACGGCGCCGCCGCGTCCGAGCTCTCCGCCGCCCAGGGCCTCGACGAGGCGTCGCCCGTCGGCAACGTCGCCGTCACGGGCGGGTTCGCGCGCCTCGTCCTGCACCTGCTGCGCGACCAGGACATCGACGTGCTGCGCGAGGCGACGGTCTCCCGCGTCGCCTACGGCAACGGCCCGGTGGGGCTGCGCCTCGGGTCCGGGGAGTCGCTGTCGGTCGACCGCGTGGTCGTTACGGTGCCGCTCGGGGTCCTCCAGGAGGGCTCCATCGCGTTCGAGCCCGCGCTGCCGGCCGCGCACGCGACCGCCATCCGCGCGCTGGGATCCGGCAGCGCCGACCGGATCTGGCTGCGGTTCGCCGAGCCGTTCTGGTCGACGACGGCCACGGTCTGGACCTCCACCGACGCGGGCGGCAGCTCGACGCGCTGGTACAACCTCATGCCCGTGTCCGGGGAGCCCGTCCTCATGGCCGAGGTCGGCGCGGCGGCCGGGGAGCGGGTGGCGGCGATGGACGACGACGCGGTTCGGTCGGCGGCGCTGCGCACGCTCGCGCCGTTCGCGGATCCCGAGCTCCTGCCGCCGGAGACGGAGACGGGGACGGAGACCGGGACGGGGACCGGCGAGCCGACCGACGCGCCGACGACCGCGCCCTCCGGCACGTCCACGCCGGCGCCGTAGCGCGGTCCCGTCCGCGCCCGTGACGGGGAGCTGGTCGCCGTGGGCCGAGGGCTTCGCGATCGGCTTCGGAGCCGTGCCCGCGGGGACGATCGCCGGCGCGGACGGCACGGGGACCGGCGTGCCGGGCAGCGACGGGACCGCCGGGTCCGAGGGCGAGCCGGCCTCGTCCTCCGTGAGGAAGAAGTCGATGCCCTGCGCCATGCCGGACTCGAGACCGCGGACGACGAAGAAGTACTTGCCCGGCTGGAGCGGGCCGTACAGGGAGAGGTCCTGGCGGTAGGTGCCGTCCTCGTCCGCACGGACGCGGTCGTCGAGCGAGCGGGTGCTCATGCGGTCGTCGACGGGGATGCCGGGGTCGATGCCGGCGACGCTGTCGATCCTGATGCCGACGAACTGCCCGTCCTCGTCCTGGATGGTCACCTCGACGGACTCGTACCGGAGGAAGCCCGTCGCGGCGGGGCGGATGCCGATCCGCTTGTCCCTGGCCTCGGAGATGCTGAGCGTGGTCCGCTCGAGGGTGAAGCCCATCTCGCCGCGCACGAACGGCCCGACGGGGGCCTCGGCGAAGCGGATGGTGCGCGCGAGCGACTCCGTCACGGGCTCCTCGGTCTCGAGCAGCACCTGCGTGACCTCGACGCGGGCGGTCCTGGCGCCCTCCGTCAGGTCGCCGAAGCCGGCCGAGAACGACCACGTGCCGTCGGCCGCCACGAAGCCGTAGCCGGCGATCGCGAGCTGGCCGTCGGCGTTGGCGTACGAGGCCGAGACCAGGCTGCCCGGGTGCCCGGTGCCGGTGAAGGGCACGTCCTTCGAGATGGTGAGGGGCGATCCGAGGTCGGGCCCGGTCCAGGTGAAGGGCAGGTCGACGGCGGGGGCGTCCGCGGCGGGGGCCGCTGCGGCGGGGGCGGATGCGCCGGCCGCGGCGGCAGGGGCCGGCGTGGCCGCG
>NZ_JAVCVL010000325.1:0-2052 GCF_032917815.1 Clavibacter sp. MX14-G9D
CGGACGTCGCGCTGCGCGGCCCCGGGGCGACGGCGCGGCCCACGGTGTCGGTCGTGATCCCCGTGCGCGACGACGCCGGCCACCTGCGCGCGTGCCTGCAGGCCCTCGCCGGGCAGACGGTGGCGCCGGACGAGGTCGTCGTGGTCGACAACGCGTCGCGCGACGACAGCGCCCTCGTCGCCCGGCAGGCCGGTGCGCGCGTCGTGCACGAGCCGGTCGTCGGGATCCCCGCGGCCGCGAGCACCGGGTACGACGCCGCGCGCTACGAGGTCATCGCGCGCCTCGACGCGGACTGCGTGCCGCCCGCCGACTGGATCGAGCGGCTCGGCGACGTCCTCGCGGCCCGACCCGACGTCGCCGCCGTGACGGGGGCGGCGCGGTTCCTCGACGGCCCGCGGGCCCTGCGCGGCGTCGCTGCGGTCGCCTACCTCGGCGCCTACTTCGGGTCGGTGACGCTCGCGCTCGGGCACCCGCCGCTGTTCGGGTCGAACTTCGCCCTCCGCCGGGACGCCTGGCACCAGGTGCGCACCGAGGTGCACCGCGAGGGCACCCACCTCCACGACGACATCGACCTCTCCGTGCACCTCGGGCCCGAGCGCCGCATCGTGCTCGACCCGCACCTGCGCATGGGCATCAGCATGCGTCCGCTGACGCGCCCGTCGACGCTGCCGCTGCGGATGAGCCGCGGCATGACGTCGCTGACGCTGCACTGGCCGCACGAGCTGCCGTGGCTGCGCTGGGGTCGCACGGGACGGCGCGTGCTCGCCGAGCGCCGGCTCGGCCGCACCGCCGGGGCCGTCCCGGCGGGGCGCGGTCCGGCGGCGACGGGACCGGTGCCGGTCAGCCCTCCGGCGGCGGCGCGTCTCCCAGGTCCTGCGCGCTGACGCAGCGCGCCTCCTGGGGGATGACGGCCACGACGCCGCTGAGGTCGGTGAGCGCCGTGTAGCTGGCCTGCGTGGAGTCGATGACGACCTCCACGGCGGGGGTGCGGCCGTAGGTCGTGTACCGGATGTCGGGGGAGCGGGAGTTGTCCTCCACCCAGTCGACGTCGTCGTAGCTGATGCACGCGTCGGTGGTCGGGCCGGGCGTCGCGACGCCGCAGCGGAGGATGACGGTGCTCTGCGGGTCGCCCCACGCCGCCGTGCCCTGCGCGTCCGTCTCGCGCAGCGGCGCGGTGCCGAGCTGCGCGGGCAGGTGCACGACCACGTCGGCGCAGAGCGGGTCGGTCGCGGCCGGGGCGGCCTCGAGCGAGACCGTCGGGGAGCACCCGGCGAGGAGGAGGGCGGCGCCGCACGCGGCGGCTGCGGCGGCGGTGCGCAGGGCGCGGGCGGGGCGGCGGGGAGACATCCCGATCAGGCTAGCGTGGCTGTCGTGACGACTCCTGGGACGCCCTCGACCGCGCATCCGAGCGACGCCGGGCCGGACGGAGGGGGCACGGACACGGCGACCCTCGGGAGCGCCGGCGAGCTGGCGACGCTCGCCCGCATCGTCGCCCGCCTGCCCGCCGCGGACGCCGCGGACATCGGCCCCGGCGACGACTGCGCGGTCGTGCGCGCCCCGGACGGCCGGTTCGTGATCACCACCGACATGATGATCGAGGGACCCGACTTCCGCCGTGCGTGGTCGACGCCGCACGACCTCGGCCGCCGTGCCGCCACCTCGAACCTGGCGGACGTCGCGGCGATGGGCGCGCGCCCCACGGCCCTCCTCGTCGCGATCGCGGCGCCCGCCCGGACGCGCGTCGCCGACCTGGAGGCCCTCGCCGACGGCCTGCGCGAGGGCTGCCTCCTCCAGGCCCCGGGCTGCGGCGTGGTGGGCGGCGACCTGTCCGTCTCGGACGCGCTCGTCATCACCGTCACGGCGACCGGCGACCTCGAGGGGCGCGAGCCCGTCCTCCGCGGGGGCGCACGCCCGGGCGACGTGATCGCGGTGGCCGGGACCCTGGGCATGGCCGCCGCGGGCGTGCAGCTGCTCTTCGACGAGGCCCGGAGCGCGGGTCCCGACGGCGAGCCCGTCCCCGACGCGCGGCTCGCCCGGGAGCTGCGCGCCGCG
>NZ_JAVCVL010000326.1:0-2047 GCF_032917815.1 Clavibacter sp. MX14-G9D
CGACCGCCGCGATGCCCCACCACGGCGCCCGCACGAGCGCGCCCGCGGGCGCGGGCCGGCCGGGACGCGCGACGCCGGGCCGGCGCCTCCACCACATGAGGTACCCGAACACGACCATGGCGGCGATGCCGAGCGCGGTCACCGCGAGGAGGAGCTGGTTGGGCAGCCCGAACATGGTCCCCTGGTGCGTGTCGATCCCCCAGCGCGCGAGCTTCGCGGGGAGGGGGTAGTCGGCGAAGTCGGTGCGGCCCACCACCTCGAGCGTGCTGCCGTCGACGGCCACCTGGTCGACCTCGGTCGGGAAGCTGCGCTGGATCTCGCTCACCGTCCACGCCGTCCCGGCCTCCGCGGGGGGCTTGATCTCGACCAGGCCCGTGTCGACGTTCACGCCCTGGGCGACGCGGAGGACCGCGCCGAAGGTCGCGGGGTCGACCGCGGCGGGTGCGGCAGGCACGGCGGCCGCGTGGTGGCCGGCGTGAGGATCGGCCGTCGCCGCGCCGCCTCCCGCGGTCCCGGTCGCGGTCGCGAGGGCGGGCGTCTGCCAGCTCAGCGCGGCCCGGAGGTCCGTCACGTTCTGCCCGCCGAGCTGCGACCACGTGATGCCCGTGGCCGACAGGAACAGCGCCCCGGCCACGAGCCACACGCCGGTGGACGCGTGCCAGGAGAGGATGCGCCGGTACCCGGTGGCGCGCCCGTCCGGCCGCACGAGGTCCCGGCGGCGGGGCGAACGGCGCCAGCGCGCCATCCACAGGCCGAGGCCCGCGAGCGTCACGATGCCGAGCCAGCTCGCGGCGAGCTCGCTGTAGAGGCGGCCCGGGTCGCCGAGCCCCAGGGTGCGGTGGAAGTGGCTGATCGCCGTGCGCAGCGGCAGGGACCCGCTCGTCCCGTAGACGGGCAGGTCGCCGCGGATCGACGCGTCGGCCGGGTCGACGAGGATCGCGCGCGTCTGGCTCGGGATGAGGCCGTCGCCCGTGAACATGACCCGCGTCGTGTCGCCGGGCGCGGGGGCGGGCCGCACGGCGACCAGCGCGCCGGACCCGCCGACCACGGCCTCCGCCGCCTCGATCTGCGTCGCGAGCGGCACGGTGCTGCCCGTCGCGGGGGCGTGCAGCTCGTCGGCGTAGACCACCTGCTCGACGGACGGCGCGAGCGCGTAGGCCGCGCCGCTCAGCGCCGCGACGAGGATGAAGGGGCCCACGAGGATCCCCGCCAGGAAGTGCAGGCGCAGCAGCAGCGGGAGGAACCAGCCGCGCTGCGGGCGGGTGAGCACCGGAGCGGCGCCTCCGGCGGCGGGATCCGCGACGCCCGCGCGCTCGTCGACGGCGGTCACCGTCGGCCGCCCTGCTGCGGGCGGCGCATGCCGAGCGTGAGGAGCATCACGGCGACGACGCCCACGACGAGGCTGCCGAGGCCGAGGAGGCGCGCGACCGGGTCGACCGGGGCGGCCGCGGGGGCGGCCGTCACCGGGGTGCCGGCGGCGGATGCGGCGGCACCGTCGGCGGTCGACGCGTCGGCGAGCGTGATCGCGGGCGCCGGGTTATCCGGCTCGGTGCCCCCGGTGGACGCCTCGGACCAGTCTGTGGATCCCACCTCGCACGTCTGCAGGGTGGGGAACTCGACGACGTCGCCCGCCTCGCCGTCCACCGGCAGGAGCGCCTCGACCTGGACGGTCGCGCGCAGCGCGTCGGGCAACGGGGCGTCGGCCGTGTAGGTCACGGTCGTGCCCTCGGCGGCCTCCTGCGCGGCGACCGACCAGCCGGGCGCGAGCGTCGGCTTCACGGCCTGCACATCGGCGGGGAAGCGGATCGCGAGGGCGGTCGTGGCGGATCCCTCGCAGCCGTGCCCGACCGCGAAGGTCAGGACGCTGAGGGTGGCGGGCGCGGTCGACGACGCGTCGAGCTCGACGTGCGCGGAGGCGGCGAGCGGCGCCGAGACGGCGAGCACCAGACCGGCCGCGGCGCCGAGGGCGACGGGGATCCGGCGGGCGCCGACGCGGCGGTCGGGTCGAGGGGCGGGCGGGGCGGTGCGGGAGAGCATGGCTGTCCTT
>NZ_JAVCVL010000327.1:0-2039 GCF_032917815.1 Clavibacter sp. MX14-G9D
CCCGCCGCGCCCGCCGAATCCCCTGCGAAAGTGAGCGCCATCCGTTGTTCGCCCCGATGAGCATCCCCAGCCCGGATCCGTCCGACACCCGGTTCGACGTCACGGCGTGGCTCCAGGGCTTCGGCATCGACCTGCCGCTCACGTTCGCCATCCACGCCTACGCGGTGTGCATCCTCGTCGGCATCCTCATCGCCGCCTGGCTCACGAACCGGCGCCTGGTGGCGCGGGGCGTCGAGTCCGGGACGGTCATCGACTTCACGCTGCTCGCCCTGATCCTTGGCATCGCCGGGGCGCGCGCGTTCCACGTGCTCACGCACCCCGGCGACTACTTCTTCGCGGGGGCGGACCCGCTCCGGGTCCTCTACGTGTGGGAGGGCGGCATCGCCATCTTCGGCGCGCTCATCGGCGGCGCCGTCGGCGTCTGGCTCGCCTCGAAGTGGACCGGCGTGCGCTTCTGGACGTTCGCGGACGCCCTCGCCCCCGGGCTCCTGCTGGCGCAGGCCGCGGGCCGCATGGGCAACTACTTCAACCAGGAGCTCTTCGGCACGCCCACGACCCTGCCGTGGGGGCTCGAGGTCGACCCGGGCAACGCCGCGTTCCCGGCCGGCCTCCCCGCCGGCACGCTGTTCCACCCCACGTTCCTGTACGAGATCGTGTGGAACGTGGCGGGCGCGCTGCTCATCATCCTGCTGGGGCGCGCGGTGCGCCTCCAGTGGGGTCGCGGCCTCGCCGTCTACCTCATGTGGTACGGCCTCGGCCGCATGGTGTTCGAGTCCATCCGCATCGACCCGAGCGAGATCATCCTCGGCATCCGCACCAACGTGTGGGCGGCGTTCATCGCGGTCGCGATCGGCCTGGTGCTCTTCATCGTGCAGACGCGCCGCCACGTGGGCAGCGAGCCGAGCGCGTACCTGCCCGGCCGCACCCCGGATGACGTAACCCGGCGCGCGAAGGCGGGTCGCGACGGCGAGGTAGCATCGGTGTACACGGATTCGGATTTCACCGACGGCGACGCCGATCGGGCATCCACCGGGTCGGACTCCCACGCTCTCCCCGCCACAAGCGGACGCGGCGCCTAGTCCCCAGCGCGGGCACCCCCGCGGTCACCGCCTCCTGCTCAGCGAGGCGGTCCCCACCACAGGGCCAGCGACGTCCCTCCGCAGTGCATCTAGGACGGTTCCCATGGCGTTCTCCTCCACCTCCCCTCCCGGCGGCGCGTTCCCCGCGAAGCAGGGCCTGTACGACCCCGCCTTCGAGAAGGACGCGTGCGGCCTGGCCATGGTGGCCACCCTGCGCGGCACCCCGGGCCACGACATCATCGTGAACGCGCTCGACGCGCTCCGGAACCTCGAGCACCGCGGGGCCATCGGCTCCGACGCGGGCACGGGCGACGGCGCGGGCATCATGACGCAGATCCCCGACGAGTTCCTCCGCGGCGTCGCCGGCTTCGACCTGCCGCCCATGGGGGAGTACGTCGTGGGCATGGCGTTCCTGCCCACGGACGACGCCGAGCGCGAGGAGCTCGAGGCGGGCATCGAGCGGATCGCCGCGACCGAGCGCCTCCGCGTCCTCGGCTGGCGCGAGGTGCCCGTCGACCCGTCCCACCTCGGCAACCTGGCGCGGAAGGCCATGCCCGCGTTCCGCCAGCTCTTCCTCGCGTCCGACGCGGCCGAGCCCGCCGACCGCCCCGCGGGGCTCTCCCTCGACCGGCTCGCGTTCCGCCTGCGCAAGCGCGCGGAGCGGGAGCTCGGCGCCTACTTCATCTCGCTCTCCTCGCGCACGCTCGTCTACAAGGGCATGGTCACGACGCTCCAGCTGGAGCCGTTCTACCCCGACCTCTCCGACGAGCGCTTCGCCTCGAAGCTCGCGATCGTGCACTCGCGCTACTCCACCAACACCTTCCCGTCATGGCCGCTCGCGCAGCCGTTGCGGATGATGGCGCACAACGGCGAGATCAACACCGTCGCCGGCAACCGCAACTGGATGCGCGCCCGCCAGTCGCAGCTCGAGTCGGAGCTGCTCGGCGACCTCGGGCCGCT
>NZ_JAVCVL010000328.1:0-2028 GCF_032917815.1 Clavibacter sp. MX14-G9D
TCTCCGCGATGGAGAGGTAGGGGCTGAGCGCGAGCTCCTGGTGGATGATGACCACCCCGTCGCGCTCGCTGTCGTTGATGGATCCGTAGCGGACCTCGCGGCCGTCGATGGTGATCGTGCCCTCGTACGAGCCGTGCGGGTACACGCCGCTGAGCACCTTCATCAGCGTCGACTTGCCCGCGCCGTTCTCGCCGCAGATGGCGTGCACCTCCCCGCGGCGGACGGTCACGTCCACGCCGTCGAGGGCGCGCACGCCGGTGAACTCCTTGACGATGCCGGTCATCTGCAGGATGACGTCGTTCATTCCTGTGGCTCCTGGTTCCCGTTCGGGTCGGTCGCGCGCGCCGGGTCGGCGCGCGCGGGGTGGAGACGGATGCGCGGCCGACGGGCGCCCGGCGTGGTGCCGGGCGCCCGTCGACCGCGGTGCGGGCTACAGGCCGACGTCGGAGGCCTTCAGGAAGCCGGAGTCGACGAGCGTGGTCTGCACGTCGTCCTTGACGACCACCTGCGGGTCGAGGAGGAACGACGGGACGACCTTGTTGCCGTTGTCGTACGAGTCGGTGTCGTTGACGGTGACGTCGTCGCCGGCCACGATCTCGCCGATCATCTTCTGCACCTGGTCGCCGAGCGCCCGGGTGTCCTTCCAGACCGTCATGGACTGCTTGTCCGCGAGGATCGCCTGGACGTTCGCCTTGTCGGCGTCCTGGCCGGTGATGACGGGCCAGTCGGCGCCGGGCGCGTAGCCGGCGCTGGAGAGCGACGCCTCGATGCCGAGCGCGAGGCTGTCGTTGGGCGAGAGCACGACCTGGACCTTCTGGCCGCCCGTGTAGAACGACTGCAGGCGGTTGTCCATCTCGGCCTGCGCGTCGTCGGATCCCCAGCCGAGGATGCCGATGGACTGCCAGTCCTCGCTCGTGGCCGGCGACTTGCCCGAGGGCACCGTCAGCTTGCCGCTCTCGACGTAGGGCTGGAGGACGTCCCAGGCGCCGCCGAAGAAGAAGCCGGCGTTGTTGTCGTCGGGGCTGCCGGCGAACGGCTCCATGGTGAAGGGCCCGGCGGCGTTGTCGAGGTCGAGCTGGTCCTTGATGAACTCGCCCTGGAGCTGGCCCACCTTGTAGTTGTCGAAGGTCGCGTAGTAGTCGACCGCGTCCGTGCCGTTGATGAGGCGGTCGTACGCGATGACGGTGACGCCCTGCGTCTTCGCGTCCTCGAGGGCCGGGCCCAGGGTCTTGCCGTCGACGGCCGCGACCACGAGGATCTTGGCGCCGCCCGCGACCTGGTTCTGGATCTGGCTGATCTGCGCGTCGGTCTTGTTGTCGGCGTACTGCAGGTCGACCGCGCAGTCGTCGGCCTCGAGCTTGGTCTTCAGGCCCTCGCCGTCGTTGATCCACCGCTCGAGGCTGCGGGTGGGCATCGAGATGCCCACGTTGCACTCGGTGCCGGACTCGTCGCCGCCACCGGCCGAGCCGGTGTTCGTGGCGCCCTGGGGCGCGCACGCGGTGAGGCCGACGGCGACGCCGGCGAGGAGGAGGAGGGAGCTGATCTGTCGTGCGTGTCGTCCGGATGCCATGTCGGCGGGTCCTCTCGGGTGGCCCGCCCGGGCCGTGCGGGCACCGGGCCGCGCGTCGTCGCGGGAGCCGTGCGGTGCGCCGACGCGTCCTCGGGTCGGGTGCTGCTGTGGTGTGGAGGTGCTGGGCGACGCGGAGCGGACGGCCGGTCACCGGCGGTCCGCACTTTTGTCGTCGGTCAGAACTTATCCATTTCCCTGGCTGCGGATACGGCTGCCGTGAGACGTTACGCAAGCGTTACCGGGGTGTCCCGCGGTCGGGGGTGCCCGCGCGGACGACGGCCGGGGCTGCGCGGATCGGACAGGCCCTCGCGCGGGGGCGGTCGGCGGCGTAGACAGGTCCGATGAGCACCGATCGCCGCCCCGCGCGGCTCCCCCGCGTCCTCGCTCCCCTCGCCCTCGCCGCCGCCCTCGGCCTCGCCGGCTGCACGGGGTCCCCCGGCGGATCGGCCGGCGCGACG
>NZ_JAVCVL010000329.1:0-2007 GCF_032917815.1 Clavibacter sp. MX14-G9D
CCCCGGTCCGCGGCGCCGACCGGCACGGGCTCGCGACGGCGGGGGGCGGGCGCGGCCGAGGAGTCGCGCACGATCAGCTGCGGGTCGAGCTGCACGCGGTGCGACGGCCGCTCCGGGTTCTCGATCCGCTGGACGAGCAGCTGCACGGCGGCCTCGCCGACGCCCGCCCGCGGCGGGCTCACCGCGGTGAGGGCGGGGGTGAAGAGCCGCGCGACCTCGTCGTCGTAGGCGACGACGGACAGGTCCCCGGGCACCGAGATGCCGCGGTCGAGCGCCAGGTCGACGAAGGCCATCGCCTCGGGATCCGAGTGCACGAGGATCGCGGTGACGCCGTTCTCCAGCGCCGTCTCGAGCGTCGCGTTGACCACCGCCGAGAAGTCCGGGCTCGCGCGGTCGGGGAGCTGCTGCTCGAAGTGGTCCGCGGGGGTGAGGCCGAGCTCCTCGCAGGCGCGCAGCCATCCGGCGGTGATCTTGCGGGACGTCGGGGACGACCGGGACAGGATGAGGCCCACCTTCCGGTGGCCGAGCCGCGCGAGGTGCCGGGCGGCCAGGACGGCGCCCAGGGCGTGGTCGGTGGTGACGGACTCGACGGGCACGCCCTCGGGCTCGAGGACCGCGTCCCGCTCGACGAGCACCGACGGCACACCGCAGTCGGCGAGCCACCGGATCACCGCGGGTCCGTGCTCCGTGTCCGTGTTGGGCGCGACGATGAGGCCCTTCACGCGCTCGTCCCGCAGCAGGCGCTCGAGGACGGGACGCTCGTCCTGCAGCTCGTAGGAGGCGCCGCGCAGGATCACCTCGTACCCGAGGTCGCGGCCCGTGGCCTCCATCGCCCGGAGGACCCCCGGCCAGTAGTAGGCCAGGGAGGGGACGAGGACCGCGATGGAGCCGAGCGTCTCGCCCGCCCCGTGCGGCGCGGCCCGGGGCGCACCCGGGGTCGGGACCGCGACGGCGCCCCCGTGGACGCGGGTGAGCAGGCCCTCCCGCTCCATGTCGGCCAGGTCGCGGCGCAGGGTGACCATGGCGGCCCCGAGGGAGTCCCGCAGCTGGGAGATCCGGACCGCGCCCTCCGCGCCCAGCGCGGACAGGATGTGCGCGCGCCGCTCCGCGGCCAGCGGACGGGGTGCGTTCTGATCGCTCATGTGCGGTCTCCGATCGATGTGTCCATGTCTACCGTCACACGCAGCGACCGCACCCCCGCCGCGTCGATGTCGAGCCGCAGCAGCCGATCTCCCCACACGGACGTCAGCATGGGGTCGCTGAGCGGCTGTTCCGCCAGCGCGTGCGCGCACCGCGGGTCCCACCCGATGCGGATGCCCCGCGCCGAGCCCGGGTGCCGGACGAGCGCCTCGCCGGCGCGGGCGTCGACCTCGCCGGCGAGCAGCAGGCGGACCGTCGTCGGCGGCTCCTCGCCCGAGCCCTCCCACGGGTCGAGGTCCCAGCGGTCCTCCACGACGACCCGCTGGGGGGAGCGATCGAGGGCGACCCGGCGGCGCCAGGAGACGAGGCCCGCGCCCGGGTAGGCGGCCGCGAGCTCGGCCTCGAAGGCGCTCGACGCGTCCCCCAGCGCGACCGACGCGTCCACCGCGGCGGCGCGGCGGCCGGTGGCCTGCGGCGTGCCGCGCACCGACGGGACGTTGTGCCAGTCGCTCTGCATGGTCCAGATGCGCGAGCGGCCGGGGCCGAACGTCGCCGCCGTGTAGGTGGGGCGCCCCGCGTCGACGACGAGGGGGATCCCGTCGCAGGCGACCATGAACGACCCGACGTCGTCGTGGTTGTGGTGCTCCCCGTTGTGGCCGCCCTTGACGACGACGGCGAGGCCGGCGGCGCTGCCCTCGGCGACGCGGGCGAGCATGACCTGCACGGACGGGAGCCAGACCTGGCGGGGGAGCGGCGGGTCCGTCCGCTCGGCGGCGATCCAGGCGGCGTCGGTGGCGCCGCGCAGCAGGCGGCCGAGGCCCTCGCGCTCCGTCGCGGCGGGGATCCCGGGACCGCGGTGCGCGGCGG
>NZ_JAVCVL010000033.1:0-18219 GCF_032917815.1 Clavibacter sp. MX14-G9D
CGCGACGGGGATTGGTCAGTCGAAGATGGGGCCCACGGTGCGCGAGCGCTTGATCTCGAAGAAGCCGGGGTACGCGGCGACGGCCACGACGCCGTCCCACAGGCGCACGGCCTCCTCGCCCGTCGGCGCCGGGGAGATGACGGGACCGAAGAAGGCGACGCCGTCGACCGAGATCACGGGCGTGCCGACGTCCTGGCCGACCCGCTCGATCCCGTCGAAGTGGCTCGCGCGCATGGGCTCGTCGTACCGGTCGGTGCGGCTGGTCTCGGCGAGCTCGGCGGGGAGGCCGAGCTCGGCCAGCACCTCGGGGATGACGACGTCCGCGTCGGTGTTCCCCTGCAGGTGGATGCGCGCCCCGAGCGCGTCGTAGAGGGGCTTGACGTGCGGGGCGCCGTGCTCGGCCTCGACCGCGGCGACGAGGCGCGTGAAGCGGAGCGCGCGCGGGAGGAACTCGGCGAAGTGCGGGTCGTCGGCCTTGTCCTCGTTGAGGACGGCGAGGCTCATGACGCGCCAGGTGATGTCGAGGTCCCGGTGACGGGCGACCTCGTCGACCCAGCGGGAGGTCATCCACGCCCAGGGGCAGGACGGGTCGAACCAGAACTCGACGGCGGTGGTGCGGGGGCTGCTCTGAACGTCGGACATGCCGCCAGCCTAGGTCAGCCGACGGAATAGGATCGGCTCCGAAGCGGCGCCGCTCCGCCCCGGCACCCGCGGTCACCGACCGCCCGGTGCACCGTCACGCGAGGCGCGTCCGCCGGCCCACCCACCTCACGGACGAGCAGGAGCACCATGCCAGGAGAGAACCTCACCCGCGTCGAGGCCGAGGAGCGCGCCGCGCTCCTCGCCGTGTCCGAGTACGACGTCGCGCTCGACCTCACCCGCGGGGCCGAGGTGTTCGGATCCGCGACGACCGTGCGCTTCACGGCGACGGCCGGCGCGTCGACCTTCATCGACGCCATCACGCGCGCGGTGCGCTCCGTCACGCTCAACGGCCGCGAGCTCGACCCGGCCGACGTGAGCGACGGCGTGCGCATCCGCCTCGACGACCTCGCGCAGGAGAACGAGCTGACGGTCGTCGCCGACGCGATGTACACGAACACGGGCGAGGGCCTGCACCGCTTCGTCGACCCGGTCGACGACGAGGTGTACCTCTACTCGCAGTTCGAGGTCCCGGACTCGCGCCGCATGTTCGCGGTGTTCGAGCAGCCGGACCTCAAGGCCGTCTTCCGCTTCCGGGTCACGGCGCCGGCGCACTGGGAGGTCGTCTCCAACTCCCCCACCCCCGAGCCCACCGCGGCCGCCGACGGCGCGTCCACGTGGACCTTCGAACCCACGCTCCGCATGTCGAGCTACATCACGGCGCTCATCGCGGGCCCCTACGGCGTGGTCCGCAGCGAGCTGACGTCGAGCGACGGCCGCACCATCCCCCTCGGCGTGTTCGCCCGGAAGTCGCTCATGGAGCACCTCGACGCCGACTACGTCTTCGACAAGACCCGCGAGGGCTTCCGCTTTTACGAGGAGCGCTTCGCGTACCCGTACCCGTTCCCGAAGTACGACCAGCTCTTCGTCCCCGAGTTCAACGCGGGCGCCATGGAGAACGCGGGCGCCGTCACGTTCGTGGAGAGCTACGTCTTCCGCTCCAAGGTCACCGACGCGGTCAAGGAGCGCCGGGTCACGACGATCCTGCACGAGCTCGCGCACATGTGGTTCGGCGACCTCGTGACCATGAAGTGGTGGGACGACCTGTGGCTCAACGAGTCCTTCGCCACCTACATCTCGACCCTCGCCACCGCCGAGGCCACCGAGTGGACGGGGGCCTGGACGACCTTCAACGCGGGAGAGAAGTCCTGGGCGTACAACCAGGACCAGCTGCCGAGCACGCACCCCGTCTACGCCACCATCAACGACCTGGAGGACGTGCAGGTCAACTTCGACGGCATCACCTACGCCAAGGGCGCCTCGGTGCTCCGCCAGCTCGTGGCCTACGTCGGCCAGGACGAGTTCCTCGCGGGCGTCGCCGCGTACTTCCAGCGCCATGCCTTCGGCAACTCCACGCTCCGCGACTTCACGTCCGAGCTCGAGGGCACGAGCGGACGGGATCTCGAGCGCTGGACCGACCTGTGGCTGAAGACCTCGGGCGTGAACACCCTGCGCCCGGAGATCCAGACGGACGAGGACGGCGTCATCACCTCGTTCGCCGTGCTGCAGGAGGCGGCGGAGGACTACCCGACGCTCCGCCCGCACCGGCTCGCGATCGGCTTCTACGAGCTGCGCGACGCGCACCTGGTCCGCACCGAGCGGTTCGAGCTGGACGTCGACGGCGACCGGACGGAGGTCGCCGAGCTCGTCGGCCGCCAGCGTCCCGCGCTCGTGCTGCTGAACGACGACGACCTGACGTACGCCAAGGTCCGGCTGGACGCCGCCTCCCTCGAGGTCGCCATGCGGCACCTCGCCGCGTTCGAGGACTCCCTGGCCCGGTCGCTCGTGTTCGCCTCCGTGTGGGACGCGACGCGCGACGGCGAGATCCGGGCCCGCGACTACGCGCGCCTCGTGCTCGACAACGTCGCCACCGAGGACGAGTCGACCGCCCTCCGCTACGCGCTCGCGCAGCTCACGGTCGCCGCGTCCTCGTACTCGGCGCCCGACCACCGCCAGGAGCTGCTGGCGACGGTCGCGACCGAGCTCTGGGCCCTCACCGCCCAGGCGGCGCCCGGATCCGACAACCAGTTCCAGTTCCTGCGCACGTTCGCGCAGGTCGCCTCCGAGCCGGCGCAGCTGGACCACGTGCAGGCGCTCCTCGACGGCACGGAGACGCTCGAGGGCGTGGAGATCGACGCCGACCTCCGCTGGGAGCTCCTCACGGCGCTCGTCGCGGGCGGCCGAGCGGGCACGGCGGACATCGACGCGGCGCTCGCGGCCGATCGCACGGCCACGGGAGCGCAGTCCGCCGCGCAGGCGCGTGCGGCGCTGCCCACCGCGGAGGGCAAGCAGGCGGCGTGGGCGTCGGTCTGGGAGGCCGACACCGAGCCGAACACGATCGTCCGCACCACGGGGCTCGGCTTCCGCCGCGCCGCGGACACCGAGCTGCTCCGGCCCTACGTGGGCGCCTACTTCGACGCGCTGCAGGGCGTCTGGGAGTCGCGGAGCTACGCCATCGCGGCGGCGCTCATCGGCGGCTTCTACCCCTCGCCGCTCGCCGACGAGGAGCTCCGCGACGCGACCGTCGCCTGGCTCGACGCCAACCCCGAGCCGCCGGCGCTCCGCCGCCTCGTCAGCGAGCTGCTGTCGGGCGTGGAGCGGGCGCTCCGGGCGCAGGCGAAGGACGCCGAGTAGCAAACGCTCCACCGCACCATCCGACGGGGACGACCGCGCAGGCGGGCGTCCCCGTCGTCGCGTCGGGGCGGGCGTCGGGCCGGGGCGGGCGTCGGGTGGGGCGCTCCGGGTCGCGCCGCGTGGCCGCGCTCCCTCCGCGGATCCCCGGTCGTCCAGGGAGGCCGCCGGTACACTCGTCCGGATGACCTCCCCTCTCCTCCTCCCCGCCGGAAGCGCGTCGCGATGGACCTGAGCATGGTGTGCTGCGGCGACGGCTCGTTCTTCTCCACCTGGGGCACGCTCATCCAGGTCCTCTCGATCCTCATCGGCGCGGTCCTCGCCCGGTGGATCCTGCTCGTCGTGATCCGCAACACGGTCGACCAGATCGTCTCCGGCGTCAAGAAGCGCCAGAACGTCGACGACACCCAGTCGATCCAGGCCTCCCCGCTCACGGCCGTCCGCGTCGTGCAGCGGACGCGCACCCTCGGCAGCGTCCTCAGCAACATCACGACCGTCGTCATCGTCGTGATCGCCATCTCGCTGTTCATCAACGTGGTCGCCCCCGGCGTCCTCACCTCCCTCGCCCTCCTCACCGCCGCCCTCGGTGCGGGCCTCGGCTTCGGCGCGCAGAACATCGTGAAGGACATCCTCAACGGCATGTTCATGGTCGTCGAGGACCAGCTCGGCGTCGGCGACGTCGTCGACGTGGGTCCGGCGACGGGGGTCGTCGAGACCGTCGGCATCCGCATCACGACCCTCCGCGACGTCAACGGGACGCTCTGGTTCGTCCGCAACGGCGAGATCCTGCGCGTCGGCAACATGTCCCAGGGCTGGGCGCGCGTCGTCATCGACCTGGCGGTCCCCTACGAGACCGACGTGCGGGCCGTGCAGGAGCGCATGCTCGCGACCGCCACCGAGCTCGCGGGCACGCCCAAGTGGCGCTCGCGCATCGTCGAGAAGCCCGAGCTCTGGGGCATCGAGTCGATCTCCGAGTCCGCGGTCGTCATCCGCATCGTCGTGAAGACCCGCAGCAACGCCCGGGACGACGTCTCGCGCGAGCTCCGCACCCGCCTCAAGGGGGCACTCGACGCCATGGGCGTGACGCTCCCGTCGCTCGCCGCCGTCGTCCTCACGGGCTTCGACAGCGCGGCCAGCGTCGGCGGGGCGCATCCGCCCCGCACGGCCTCCACGCCCGTGCAGCAGCCGGAGCAGCCGGCGCCCCGGAAGCGCGCCCGCAAGGTCACGCAGCGGCACCCCGGTGCCCCCATAGCGGGGTCAGCGTCTCCCGTCGTCCGCGGAGCCGCGGGTGCCCGGCCGGACCCGCGCTCGACGCAGGCGATCCCGGCCCAGTCCGCGACGCCCCCGCGCTCCGCCGACCAGGAGCTCGACGAGGACGAGGTCACCGCAACCTGGACGGTCCTCCCCGAGGACCCGACCGCGGCGAAGCCGCCCCGCGGTCCGCGCACGCCCCGCACGACCGCCACCCCGCCCGAGGAGTCCTGATGGCCGACCTGCTCTCGAGCTCCTTCCACGGCGACGTCGGCGGCCGCCCCACGTTCGAGAAGCTGGTGCGCGAGTTCTACCGCGGCGTCGCCGAGGACCCCGTGCTCGTCGCCATGTACCCGGAGGAGGACCTCGAGGGTGCCATCCAGCGCCTCACGGGCTTCCTCGAGCAGTACTGGGGAGGTCCGACGACCTACAGCGAGGAGCGCGGCCACCCGCGCCTGCGCATGCGGCACATGCCGTTCCGGGTGAATCCGGACGCGCGCGACCGCTGGCTCGCGCACATGCGCGTGGCCGTCGACACGCTCGACCTGTCGCCCCTGCACGAGGCGCAGCTCTGGGACTACCTCGAGCGCGCGGCGCACGCGATGGTCAACACCTTCGACGAGAGCTGAGGGCTTCGCGCGAGGGCCGGGACGGACCGGCCCTACAGCCGCCGCACGAGCACGTGCCCGCGCGCGGTCGTGAGCCGCGTCCACGGCCCGGTGCGGAACACCGCGACGGGCGCCTCGTCGTCGTCCGGCGTCGCGTCCGGGGCGGGATCCGGTCCGAGGAAGCCCAGGCTGTAGGCGGCGAACGCGCCGCCCGCGACGACGTCCGGCGCGCCCTCGACGGGACGGCCCCACACCTCGCCGCGGACGCGCGTGACGATCTGCTCGCCGATGCCGGTCGGCACGGCTGCCGCGACCTCGTCGATCCCCGCGTGGGCGGCGCTCCGCAGCACGGCCGGCGACACGTCCGGGATGCGCTCCCAGCCCGCGCGCGGCGGCGAGATGCCCGCCCACGGCGCCGTCGCGGTGTCCGGCGGCACGAGGACGCCGACCGGCTCCCCGGGCGACCCGGTCGCCGGCCCCTCCAGGCGCGCGAGGCGGTCCAGCAGCGCGCGGATCGGCACCACGCTGTCCACGGGCGCCTGCGTCTCGGCCGCGAAGGTGCGCAGGCCGAGCACGGTCGGCGACCGGTCCAGGAGGCCGGCGGGCTGCAGCACCGACGTGTAGACGGCGAGCACGCCGCCCGATCCGATGAGGCGCACGGCCCCGTCGTCGACGCGGGCGGAGCGGCCGAGGAAGGTCTGCAGATCGCCGAGGGCGAGGGCGTCCCGGAGGGCGAAGGAGGGCGTCATGGCCTGTCTAAGCTACTGGATGCGCCCCGGCGAACCGCCGGGCGCCCGGTCACCCGAGGCCGGCCCGTCAGGCGGAGGAACCATGACCGACCACGCATCCGACATCCCGGACGACGGCCCGCTCGCCGGCCTGCTCACCGCCCTCGACCTCACCGACACGGGCGCCCGCACGAGCGAGGACATCTCCACCGGCCCCTCGCAGTGGATGCCCATGGGCCGCGTCTTCGGCGGGCAGGTCCTCGCCCAGTCTCTGGTCGCGGCCATGCGCACGACCGACGCCGACCGCCGCCCGCACAGCATGCACGGGTACTTCCTCCGCCCCGGGGACGTCACCAAGCCCATCACCTTCTCGGTCGACCGCATCCACGACGGCCGCTCGTTCTCCACGCGGCGCACGCAGGCGTACCAGGACGGCCGCCCGATCCTCTCGATGATCGCGTCGTTCCAGGACGCGGACGAGGGGCTCGAGCACCAGGCGCCCATGCCCGAGGGCATCCCTGAGCCCGAGACCCTGCCGAGCGCGCGCGACGTCCTCTCCCGCATCGACCACCCGGTCGCCGCGCACTGGGCGAACGACCGCCCCTTCGACATGCGGCACGTCGAGCAGCCCGTCTACTTCGGCGCGGCGGAGGAGCGCGTCGCGCACCAGGCCGTGTGGATCCGCGCGATCGGCCGGCTGCCGGACGACCCGGCCGTGCACCTGGCCTCGCTGGCGTACGCGAGCGACTACTCGATCCTCGAGTCCATCTACCGCCGCCACGGCCTCTCCTGGGCGACCCCGGGCATCAAGGCCGCGAGCCTCGACCACGCCATGTGGTTCCACCGCTTCGGCCGCGCCGACGAGTGGATGCTCTACGTGCAGGAGTCGACGAGCGCGCAGGGCGGACGCGGCCTGTCCCTCGGGCGGATCTACTCGCGGGACGGCGTGCTCCTCGCGAGCGTCGCCCAGGAGGGCATGGTGCGGGTGCCGCAGGACCCGCGCGGCTGAGCGCCGATGCGGTCCGGCCTCCGGCGCACGACACGCGAGGCGCCGATCCGCCTCAGCCGCGTCGGCTGAACGCGACGGGCTCCTCGAGGTAGCGGGCCCAGGCGGCGCGCTCGTCCTCGGAGATGCGGCGGGGCCGTCCCGTCCGCGCGTCGACCAGCACGATCGTGGTCGACGCGCGCGCGTAGAGCGCGGCGGGCTCGACGCCCGCCGGGGTCCGCACCTCGTAGCACGCCTCGAGGCTGGATCCCCCGAGCCGCCCGAGCCACACCTGCACGTCCAGCGGCCGGCGGCCGTAGGAGATGGGCAGCAGGTACTCGATCTCCTGGCGGGCGATCATCGTCATCGTCTCCGCGCCCGCCGTCGCGTCGATGAGCGCCATGCCCGGGTCCACGCCGTCGCCGTCGTCGTCGCTCCGCCAGAACGCCCGGACGCGGGCCTCCTCGAGGAGCCGCAGCACCTCCACGTTGTTCACGTGGTCGTAGGCGTCGAGGTCGGCCCACCGGAGGTGGACGGGGACGCGGACCCGGGTCACGCCGCTAGTCCCGCGTGAGCTTGCGGTAGGCGGAGCGGTGCGGCTTCGCCGCGTCCGCGCCGAGCCGCTCGATCTTGTTCTGCTCGTACGACTCGAAGTTGCCCTCGAACCAGTACCAGTTGGCCGGGTCCTCCTCGGTGCCCTCGTAGGACAGGATGTGCGTCGCGATGCGGTCGAGGAACCACCGGTCGTGGGTGATGACCACGGCGCAGCCGGGGAACTCGAGGAGCGCGTTCTCGAGGCTCCCGAGGGTCTCGACGTCCAGGTCGTTGGTGGGCTCGTCGAGCAGGAGCAGGTTGCCGCCCTGCTTGAGGGTGAGCGCGAGGTTCAGGCGGTTGCGCTCCCCACCGGAGAGGATGCCCGCCTTCTTCTGCTGGTCCGGGCCCTTGAAGCCGAAGGTCGAGACGTAGGCGCGCGCGGGCACCTCCTGCTTGCCGACCTGGATGTAGTCCTGGCCGTCCGACACCACCTCGAAGAGCGACTTCTCGGGGTCGATGCCGCCACGGCTCTGGTCGACGTAGGAGATGTCGACGGTGTCGCCGACCTTGAGCTCCCCGGCGTCGAGCGGCTCGAAGCCCACGATGGTCTTGAACAGGGTGGTCTTGCCGACGCCGTTCGGGCCGATGACGCCCACGATGCCGTTGCGGGGCAGGGTGAACGAGAGGTCGTCGATGAGGACGCGCTCCCCGAACTGCTTGTGGAGCTTCTTCGCGTCGATGACCTGCGACCCGAGGCGCGGCCCGACGGGGATCTGGATCTCCTCGAAGTCCAGCTTCCTCGTGCGCTCCGCCTCGGTCACCATCTCCTCGTAGCGCGCGAGGCGCGCCTTCGACTTCGCCTGGCGGCCCTTCGCGTTGCTGCGCACCCAGTCGAGCTCCTCCGCGAGGCGCTTGGAGAGCTTCGCGTCCTTCTTGCCCTGGACGCTGAGCCGCTCCTGCTTCTTCTCGAGGTAGGTCGAGTAGTTGCCCTCGTACGGGTAGAGCCGGCCGCGGTCGACCTCGGCGATCCACTCGGCGACGTGGTCGAGGAAGTACCGGTCGTGGGTCACTGCGAGGACGGCACCCGGGTACTTGGAGAGGTGCTGCTCGAGCCAGAGCACGCTCTCGGCGTCGAGGTGGTTGGTGGGCTCGTCCAGGAGGAGCAGGTCGGGCTTCTGGAGCAGCAGCTTGCAGAGCGCCACGCGGCGCTTCTCGCCGCCGGAGAGGTTGGCCACGGACGCGTCGCCCGGCGGGGTGCGCAGCGCGTCCATGGCCTGCTCGAGCTGCGAGTCGAGCTCCCAGCCGTCGGCGGCGTCGATGGCCTCCTGGAGCGTGCCTATCTCGGCGAGCAGGGTGTCGAAGTCGGCGTCGGGCTCGGCCATGGCCGCGGCGATCTCGTTGTAGCGGTCGACCTGCGCCTTGAGCGGGCCGACGCCCTCCTGGACGTTCTCGAGCACGGTCTTGGACTCGTCGAGCTCGGGCTCCTGCATCAGGATCCCCACGGTGTAGCCGGGCGACAGCTTCGCCTCGCCGTTGCTGGGCGTGTCCAGGCCCGCCATGATCTTCAGGATCGTCGACTTGCCCGCGCCGTTCGGTCCGACGACGCCGATCTTCGCGCCGGGGATGAACGACATGGTGACGTCGTCGAGGATCAGCTTGTCGCCGACCGACTTCCGGGCGCGGACCATCGAGTAGATGTATTCAGCCATGCCCCGAGTCTATTGAGTGACGCGGTGCCCGGGTGCCGCGCGCGGGGGCCGGCCCACGCCGTTCACCAGTCGATCGCGCGGGTCTGCCCGACCAGGCATCGATCGGACGAGAGGGCGGGTTCCACGTGCGCGCTGAAGCCGTCCTGCGCCCGCTGGCCGATGAGGCAGCCGTCGTCGAGGCGCACCGACACCAGGATCGAGTCGACCGAGTTGCCGAGCGGGGTCGCGTCGGCGGTCACCTCCATGCGGTCCTTCGGGAAGCCCGCGGCGACCAGGGCGTCCACGAGGGCGCGGCCCTGCGCGTTGGGGTCGGCGGCGACGACCCCGCCGGCCGTGGCCTCGAAGGCGGGCAGGTTCTCCTCGGCGGTGCCACCGGCGTCGACGGGCGCGATCGTGGGCTCGGCCGAGGCCGAGGCCGAGGCAGAAGGGCCGGCCGCCGCGGTGGGCGTCGCCGGGTCCGGAGCCGGTCCCTGCGTGCAGGCGGAGAGGAGCAGGGCGCCGAGGACGGCGGGCGCCGCCAGGGCGCGGACGGCGCGGATCACGCCGCGGACTCGTCCGCGCAGGCCCGCTCGACGTCGCGGTCGGGCGCCGGCGGGATGGCGAGGTCGTCGCCGTGGACGCTCCCCGGGTCGGCGTCGAGGGAGGATGCGCTCATGCTCGCGAGGATATCCCGCGCGATCGCCTCGAGCTGGGAGGTCTGCTCGTCGGTCAGCGGGTCGAACACCGTGCGGAGGACCTCCTCGGCATGACCCGGGGCCGCCGCCTCGAGCGTGGCGCGACCCTCGTCCGTGAGCTCCGCGAGGAGGCTCCGCCCGTCCCGGGGCGACGGCGTGCGGCGCACCCACCCCATCTGCTCGAGCCGCGTCACGGCGTGCGACGTGCGGCTCGCGGAGGCCTGGAGCGCTCGCGCCAGCACGCTCATCGGCAGGGCTCCCTCCTCCGCCTCCGACAGGCGCACGAGGATCATGTAGTAGGCGTGGGGCATCCCGGACTCGTGCAGGAGCTGCCGCTCGATGCGCTCGCTGACGTGCTTGAGGGCGACGATCACGGTCCGCCAGGCACGCTGCTGATCCGGTTCGAGCCACCGGGGGGATCCGCTCATGGTCCGATCCTAGGCTCCGCGGTCCGCCCGTCGCCGGTCGGGTGGCGTCCCCGCGTGAGCACGGCGTCGGCCACGAGCTCGACCGCGTCGTCCTCGGGGCGGACAGCCCGCCGGGGCGTCAGCCGACCCCGGACGATCACCTCGTCGCCGACGGCCAGGCGCGACACGGCCCGCGCGGCTCCGGAGCCGCAGCAGACCGCCAGCAGCCCCGGACCGCGAGGCGCGAGACCCAGCGCGCTCGAGGCCGGCACGCCTCCGCGCTCCGCGGTGACCGGTCCGAGGAGGAGGGATGCGACCTCCCAGCCCGCCGCGGTGCGGATGCACCTCGGCGGGCTCGTGACCGATCCGCGCAGCGCCACGGGCACGGCACCTCCGCCCTCGTCGTCGATCCGTCCCGTGCCCGCCATGCCGCTCCCCCCGCACGGTCGCGCGACCGCACGAGCAGGATGCGTCCCGCGTGCGTGACGGGACGTCGGCGGGCGCCGCGCGTCTGACGCGCATCCTCCCCGCTGCCTGGGGAGGGGCGACGGGCGCCCGGGGTCATCCGGGCGGAGGCCTCGGCGCCCATCGGGGCGGAGCCCCGGTGCTCATCGCGGCAGCGGTCCCAGCGCGCCTCGGGGCGGAGACCCTAGTGCTCGTCGAAGCGGAGCTCGTCGTCCTGGCCCGACCGCAGGGCCGACTTCGCGATCTCCAGCGACGGGTAGGTGCCGGCCACGACCCCGCGGTGCAGCGGGCGTACCTCGTACCCGTCCTCGTGCGAGTGGATGGACGCGAGCGCACCCGTGGTCCCGAAGGCCACCCAGGTCTTGCCCGCGGTGCGCGGTACGCCGGACGTGCGGGTGCCCGAGTCCGTGCTCGTGCTCGTGCTCGTGCTCGTGGTGGTGCTCGTGGTCATCGACATCGTCGTCGCCTCTCCTCCCCGGGCTCCGTCGCCCGGACGTGCCGAGCGTACGCCGACGCCCCGCGGCCGTACAGGCCGCGGGGCGTCGGAGGTACGGGGATCAGGCGGCGCGCACGTACTGCGCGAACGACTTCCTCACCTTGTTGACCTTGGGCACGGCGACCGCGTTGCAGTAGCCCTGGCCCGGGTTCTTCGCGAAGAAGTCCTGGTGGTAGTCCTCCGCGTCGTACCAGGTGCCGACCGGCTCGATGGTGGTGACGGGCGTCCCGTCCCACAGCTCGCCGGCGCGGGAGATCGCGTCCCGGAACAGCTGCTCCTGCTCCGCGTCCGCCGGGAACATGGCCGAGCGGTACTGGGTGCCGACGTCGGCGCCCTGGCGGTTGAGCTGGCGAGGGTCGTGCAGCGTGAAGAACACGTCGAGGATGACGTCGGCGGGGATGACCTCCTCGTCGAAGACCACCTTCACCGCCTCGGCGTGCCCGGTCGCGCCCGTGCACACGGCGTCGTAGGAGGGGTGGGCGGTGTGACCGCCGATGTAGCCGGAGATGACGTCCTGGACACCGTCGAGGGTGCGGTACACCGCATCGAGGCACCAGAAGCAGCCGCCGGCGAGGATGAATGTCTGCATGGTCGTCGAACCTACTTCCCGTCGATGCGCGCGAGGTCCGCGGCGGTCGACATGGGAGGGAACCGTCATCGGACCGCGGGCATTCCTAGGGGCCCGGATGTCGGTGGTCCGCCGTAGCTTCGGGGACATCGGGACATCGCCGGGCCGGCGGCACGAGGACGGAGGACACCATGCCCAGCATCACCTACACCCCCCTGGCACGATCGGCAGCCCAGGTGCGCGAGCTGCACGACGGCCTCCTCCGCGTCACCCGGCCGGACGGCGCCGTCCTCGGCTACGTCGAGCGCATGCACGAGCCCGAGGGCGAGCGGTTCCGCGCCAAGCGCCTCCGTCGCGACGCCCGGGGCTTCGTGCCGCTCGGCGACTTCTGGGCCCTCCAGGACGCGGTCGACTGCCTTCGCTTCTGAGTCCGCTCCTCCGGGCGCACGGGGGCGACGCGCCCGCTCGACCTCCCCGGTGCGGACCGGGGCCCGGGGTACGGTCGCCGCATGCAGTGGTGGAATGATCTCCTCGATGCCCTCGCGTCCGAGCGGGGCACGCAGCTCCTCTCCGGCGTCGTCGTCCCCTTCGTCGCCATCGTGGTGGCCGGCGTGCTCGCCGCTGTCATCGCACGCGGTGCGACGCAGCGGATCCTCGCCCGTCACGACCGCGAGGTGAAGGCCGCCGCCATCGGCATGCTGGTCGACGCCGCGCGCCAGGCGTCGGTCTGGGACGGCCTGTCCGCGCCGGAGCGCCTCCTCGCCGACCGCGCCGCCGGCGAGGCGGACATCCGCATCCGCCTGCTGCCCGTGAAGGGCGCCGCCACCGCCGCCACCTGGGCCGCCCACGAGATCACCGAGTTCAAGCGCGGCAGCGGCAGCTTCGGCTTCCAGTTCGACGCGCAGCTCGCGGAGTTCCGCGATCGCATCGTGGAGTGGCAGCACCACCCGGGCCGCGCGCGCAAGATCTTCCAGGGCGACATCTCGCGCTGGCAGTTCGAGGACGACCAGCCGTCCGCCGACTCCCGCCCCGCGGGCACGCCGGCTCGCGCGCCGGAGCAGGCCGCCGTGGCGCCCGTCCCCGTGCCGTGGCGCAGCGGGACCGACGACCAGCCGGCGGCCGAGCGCCCCGTCGAGTCGCCCGACGAGCAGTACAGCCCCCCGGTCCCCTACTCCTCCGCCGCGAACTCGCGCACCGCGGAGGGCGAGCGGCGCTGACGCCGCCCCGCTCCGTGACGACGCCCCGCACCTCTCGAGAGGTGCGGGGCGTCGTCACGTCAGCCGAGGTGAGGGGTCACTTCCACCAGTCGTCGAACATGCTGGCGGGCACCCGCCGCTTGTGCTCGGTGCTCGTGTAGCGGGCCTCGATGGCCTCGGCCACCTCGTCGTCGACCTCGCGGCCCTCGAGGAAGTCGTCGATGTCGGCGTAGGTGAGGCCGAGGTTCGCCTCGTCGGTCTGGCCGGGGGTGTCGTCGAGGAGATCCGCGGTGGGCGCCTTGAGGTACAGCCGCTCCGGCGCCCCGAGGTGCTCCAGCAGCGCGCGGCCCTGGCGCTTGGTGAGGCCCGTCAGCGGGAGGACGTCCGCGCCGCCGTCCCCGTACTTCGTGAAGAACCCGGTGACCGCCTCGGCCGCGTGGTCCGTGCCGATGACGAGCAGCCGCGCCTGACCGGCCAGGGCGTACTGCGCGACCATGCGGGAACGGGCCTTCACGTTGCCCTTCGTGAAGTCCAGCATCCGGTGCCCGGCGGCGTCCGCGTACTCGGCCTCGAAGCCGTCGACGGCGCGCTTGATGTCGAAGACGACGCTCGACTTCGGCTGGATGAAGCGCAGGGCGAGTTGGGCGTCCTCCTCGTCCGCCTGCACCCCGTACGGGAGCCGAACGGCCACGAACTCCGCGAGGAGGCCCTCCGCGGCCAGCTCCTCGATCGCGAGCTGGGCCAGGCGCCCGGCGAGGGAGGAGTCCTGTCCGCCGCTGATGCCGAGGACGAAGCCCTCGGCCCCGGTGGACCGCAGGTAGGCCTTGAGGAAGTCCACGCGCCTGCGGACCTCGTCGGCGGGATCGATGGCTGGACGCACGTCGAGGGCGTCGATGATCTGTGACTGGATGTCGCGCATGCGTCGAATCTACGTCCGATCGCCCGCGCCCGACAGACGGTCCCCCCGGCGCGACTCGAACGCGCAACCGTCGGATTAGAAGGCCGATGCTCTATCCATTGAGCTACAGGGGGTCGAGACGAGGGTACTACGCGGGGTCGGCGGGGCCCGAGGGCCCGGGGCCGGTCGACCCGGGCAGCGCGTCCATCGCGCGCGCCACCGCCTGCAGCACCTGCGGGGCGGTGGGCACGCCCTCCGCGCGCAGGACCTCGCGGTCCCCTGCCCGCACGACGATGGTCGGCGTCGAGCGGATGCCCTCGGCCTCCGCAAGGTCGGGATGCGCCGCCACGTCGAGCTCCGCGACCTCCAACCACGGCAGCAGGCCCTGGACGTCGGCGAGGACGCGACGGGTCGCCTGGCACGGCACGCAGAAGAGCGACGAGTACATGACGACGCGCACGGCGTCGGCGTCGGCCGGGCTCTCCGCCCCCTCCACGGGGATCAGGAGAGGAACGCCGCGACGGCGGCGACGACGGAGACCAGGGCGAGGAGCAGCGAGACCGACACCAGCACGAGGTGCACCGTGTAGAAGGCCGTGCGCGAGCCGTCGGCGGCCCGGGCACGCGGATCCGTCGCGACGCGCTTCAGGAACCGCGGCCAGACCACGGCGTTCCAGACGCCGTTGACGAGCAGGAGGACGGCGAGGAGGGTGATCACTCCCCCATGGTAGGCGGCTGCGGATCAGGGGCGTCCGGGGCCGCCGATAGGATCGCAGGATGGGCAACAACGCGGACCGGCTGGTGTGGATCGACTGCGAGATGACGGGGCTCGACCTCGCGATCGACGAGCTGGTGGAGGTCGCGGTGGTCGTCACCGACTTCGACCTCGTACCCGTCGACGACGGCTTCACCATCGTCATCAACCCCGACCCCGCGGCGCTCGCCAACATGGGCGAGTTCGTCACCGACATGCACCGCTCCTCGGGCCTCCTGGACGAGATCCCCGGGGGCGTGAGCCTCGCCGACGCGGAGTTCGCGGTGCTCGAGTACCTGCTCCAGCACGTCCCGAACGGCGGCAAGGCACCCATCGCGGGCAACACCATCGGCACCGACCGCGCCTTCCTCGCGAAGTACATGCCCCGGGTCGACGCGCACCTGCACTACCGCAGCGTCGACGTCTCCTCCATCAAGGTGCTGGCGAAGGAGTGGTTCCCCCGGATCTACTTCAACTCCCCCGCGAAGAACGGCGGCCACCGCGCCCTCGCGGACATCCTCGAGTCGATCCGCGAGCTCGAGTACTACCGCCGTGCCGCCTTCGTGCCCGCCCCCGGGCCCGCCACGGAGGACGTGCAGGCCATCTCGGCGGACGTCACGTCCGCGTGGGCTCCGCGGCTGTAGTACCATCGTCATGGCCGTCCGCGAGAGCGGGATCGGCCGCATGGTGGGCGTAGCTCAGTTGGCAGAGCGCTGGCTTGTGGAGCCGGAAGTCGCGGGTTCGAGCCCCGTCGTCCACCCCACCGGGAAGGGCCGGGATCCGAGAGGGTCCCGGCCCTTCCGTCGTGTGGGCCCGTCCCGGCGTGGGCACGCGTCCCCCGACCGCCCCGAGGCTCCTCCCGGAGGGCGTGTGCGAGGCTGGAGCGTGCTGACCTGCGGACCCGAGGACTTCGAGCGACTGGTGATCGACGAGCTCGACGAGCTCCCCGACGAGATGGTCGAGGGGCTCGACAACGTGGTGTTCGTGGTCGAGGACCGCCCCGAGGACGAGTCGCTCGACCTCCTGGGCCTGTACGACGGCGTCGCCATGACCGAGCGCGGGCAGTACGGGTTCGGCGAGATGCCCGACCGGATCGTCGTGTACCGCGAACCGCACCTGCACGAGGCCGAGGACATGGACGCCCTCCGTGACCTGGTGCACGTCACGCTCGTGCACGAGATCGCGCACTTCCACGGCATCGACGACGACCGGCTGCACGAGCTGGGCTGGGCCTGACGCCTCCGCGGGACCCCGGTCGCCGGAGCCGGACGCACGACCGCCCGGAGCCGCAGGGCGGTCCGGGCGGTGGGCCGGCGCCTCAGGCGCCGGTGATCGTGCGGGTCAGAGCTCGAGGGACTCGTCGTCGCCCTCGCCGAGGACGTCGTCGCTGCCGTCGGCCACGAACGTGTACGTGACGCGCTGCTCGCCCGCGAACTCGGACACGGCGCCCGCGCGGTACTGGAACAGCGACTCCTTGCCCTCCACGGCGGACATCGTGCTGATGGTCTCGTCGTGCGTGCCGTCGACGAGGACGCGGGTCTCGGTGGTGCCCTCGAGCGGGCCGTCGGCGAAGACGGCGAGGTAGCGGACGTCGGACGGTGCGGAATCGGTCATGGACTCAGGCTACCCGGCCGTCGGCACGCCGTCCGTGCGCACGACGACGTCGGCCAGGCCCCGCGGATCCTCCCGTGCGAGGTGCCCGCGCCACTGCGCGTCCCACCGCTCCCACTCCACGGCGAACGCCTCCCCGTCCCGGGCGATCGCCCGGGCGCGGCGGACGTCGTCGTCGGCCTCCACCCAGATGCGGTGCGTCGCCAGCGCCGCCGTCGTGCGGGTGAGGGAGCCGCACCCCTCCACGACGAGCGGCCGGTCCGGATCGAGGTCGTGCCAGCCCGCGGGCGCGTCGCGCTCCCAGTCCCAGCGTCGCCACCGCGGACGTCCGCCCGGCCGCATCGCCGGCAGGACGTGCCGCTCGAGGTGCCGTGACGCCGCCTCGAGGCCGTCCCACCCGGGGTAGACGTCGTCGAGGCGGAGCAGCTGCGCACCGGGTCCGAGCTCCGCCGACGGGTCGCCCGCACGGACGAGCGCGTCGGCGAGCGTCGACTTGCCGGAGCCCGACGGACCGTCGACGAGGACCAGCGCCGGCCGCCGCTCCCCCGCGTCAGGCGGCAACGAAGTCCCAGGTGCCTGCGGCGACCGCCGCGGACACCGCGACGGCGGCCACGAGCACCGCGATCGCCAGCACCAGCGCCTCGCGACGGCCCACCGCGCTCGGCCGTGCCCACGTGCGCGTACCGGTGCCGCCGAAGCCGCGTGCCTCCATGGCGGTCGCGAGCTTGCTGCCCCGCCGGATCGAGAGCACCAGGAGCGCGAACGCCTGCCCGGCGAAGCGGCGGATGCGGCCGCGGTCGGCGACGCCGCGCGCCCGGCGCGCCAGCTCGAGCGACCGCCAGTCGTCCAGCAGGAGGCCCACGAGCCGGACGCCGGCCAGTGCGCCGAGGACGAACCGGGACGGGAGGCGCCACACCTGGGCGAGGCCGTCCGCGAGGTCGGTGGGGTCGACGTTGGAGAACAGGATGAGCGAGGCCACGCCGATGGCCAGGACCCGCAGCGTCGTGGCGACGGCGAGCAGCACCGAGCCCTCGCTGACGACCACCAGGAGGAACTGGGCGTACACGTCCCCCGACGTGCGGCCGTAGAGCAGGATCGTGAGCCCCGCGCCGGGCGCGGCGATCCACACGGGGATGCCCCGCAGGAGGAAGGCGCGGGCGCCGACGCCGGCCAGGGGCAGGAGCAGGAGCTCCAGCAGCAGGGCCGCCCCGGCCGAGACGACGTCGAGGCTGAGCACCAGCGCGAGGGTCAGCACGAGCGCGGCCGCGAGCCGCGCGACCGGGTTCACGGCCGCGAGGCCGGTCGCGCGGGCGGCGGGCAGCGCCACGGGCAGCCCGCTCACCGGACGACCTCGAGGCGCGCGGGAGAGCCGGCGAGGAGGTCGAGCCGCAGGACGTCGTCCGCCAGGGCGTCGACGAGGTCGACGTCGTGGGTGACGGCCAGGACGCCGACGCCGTCGCGGTCCACGAGCTCCGCGAGGAGCGCGACGAGCTCCGCCCAGGTGCGCGCGTCCTGGCCGAAGGTCGGCTCGTCGAGGACGAGGAGGCGCGGGGCGGTGGCGAGGGCGGTCGCGACGGAGAGGCGGCGCTTCTCCCCACCGGACAGCGTGAAGGGATTGGCCCGTGCGAGGCCGTCGAGGCGCAGGCGGACGAGCAGCTCGTCGACGCGGCGGGTCGCCTCCGCGGGATCCATGCCCACGGCGCGCGGCCCCACCTCGAGCTCGGCGCGCACCGTGGGGGCGAGGAACTGGTGCTCGGGATCCTGGAACACGGTGCCCACGCGCGCCGCGAGCTCGCGGGAGCGCCAGGCGGCGGGGTCGGGGCCGAGCCCGGCCGCGAGGTCCGCCTCGGCGACGACCCGGCCCGCGACCGGGGGCAGCAGTCCCCCGAGCGTCAGCGCGAGGGTGCTCTTCCCGCCGCCGTTGGGCCCGGTGAGGGCGGTGACCCTCCCCGATCCGAGCCCGAGGCCGATGCCGTCGGCCACGCGCGTTCCGCGGGCGCCGCCGC
>NZ_JAVCVL010000330.1:0-2002 GCF_032917815.1 Clavibacter sp. MX14-G9D
CGGGCCGCGACGGACGGCACGCGCCCGCCGCGGCGCTCGTCAGCCCCGGGTCACCACGGTGAAGCCGCCGGGCCGCACGTTCGCGGTGGTGCCGCCCGCCTGCGTGGTCGACGCGACGAGCCGGCCGTCGGACCCGAACACGTCGACGCGCACGCGCTCGCCCGCCGTGCCGACCACGGCGGTCTCGCGGATCCGGGATCCGGAGACGAGCAGTTCGCTCGCACCGGCGGTGCCGTCGAGCGCCAGCCGCGACACCACCGGCCGGACGAGCACGCCGTCCAGCCGCGTGACGCCCGCGGAGCCCGTCACGCGCACGGTCGTCGCTCCCGCGGGCGCGGACGCGGCGAGCTGCTGCGGCAGCAGGGTGCCCGTGCCGGCGCTCACGCCCTCGGGTGCGGCGCGACCGGTCAGGGCACCGAGGGGCGAGGATCCGGCCTTCCACACCGAGATCGGCGCCTCGCCGGCGTCCCGCAGGGTCACCGGCTCGACGATGCGCGCCCGGTCGGAGGAGCCGATGTCGAGCACGGCCGCCTGGCCCTTGGCGAGCGCGAGCAGGGATCCGCTGATCGAGGCCTCCCCCGTCCACGACGACTCCGGCGTGATGACCGTGCCCGTGGTCGACGCGGCCGTCTCGGCCTCGACCATCCGGAGCCCGTCGCGGGCGACGACCTCCGCGGAGCCGAGCGCCTGCGCGCGCACCTCCGGGTGGGCGTCGAGGGCGAGCATCGCGAGGAGGCCGTGGATGGTGCTCTCGGCGCCGCTGTTGCGGTTGACGGTCCCGTCCGGCTGGACGCCGTCGTAGGTCACGCCCGTCGCCGGGTCGTAGACGGGCTCGCCGGACGCGTTGGCGCCGAAGAACCACGCGGCCGTCATGCCCGCGAGCGGGAGGAGCCCGGGTCGGTCGCCGACGTCCGCGACGGCGAGCAGCGACTGGAGCCGGCTGTCGGCGCCGTAGGCGATCTGCACGCGGTCCGTGGGCGTGGGGATCCAGCCGTTGTCGGGGCCGTTCGAGGTGAGCAGCACCGGGGTGAACCCGGCGGTGTCGGCGACCGCCGGTGCCAGGAGGTCGGCGCGGCCGAGCGCGTCGGAGGCGCGGGCGAGCGACGCGGGCATCTGCGACGCCCACGCGTGCCAGTTCGAGCGGCTGAGCGACCACGGCAGCACGGCGCCGTACGGCCAGGCCGTCGCGGAGCCAGCGCCCATGACGGCCACGCCCTCGGCGAGCTTCCCGAGGGCGTCCTCCACGCCGGTGTCGTCCGGGGCGGCCTCGAGGTAGGCGGAGAGGCCGAGCACGGCCTCGCTCGTGGCGTCGGCGCCGTCGGCGATGAGCCACAGCGGGACGCGCTTCCCGTCCGCGGTGCCGTATCGCGGGTACTCCGCGAGCGACTGCCGGTCGACCGCGGCGACGCCCAGCTGCAGGCGGTCCTGGAGGAACGCGGCGAACGCCGGGTCCTCGTCCGCGAAGGCGGCGTAGCCCTCCCCGAACGCCCACAGGCTGCGTGCCAGCCAGTAGCTGTCGCCGGAGTCCGACGGGTCGGGCAGCTCCACCGGCTCGGGGCTCTCGTTGAAGTCGCCGTCGGGCTGCATCCAGAGGATCACGTTGCCGGCGTCGTCGCCGGTGGTGGTCTGGAAGTAGGCGAGGGCGCGGAGGAGCTCGTAGGCGCGCTCCCGGCTCGCGGTGTCGCCCGTCTGCTGCCAGTGGCGCACGTAGACCACCGCGGCGCGGGAGATGTCGTCCGTGTTGTACGCGCCCTGGCCCCAGTCGCCCGTGACGGGATCCAGCGGCCCGCCGCCCACGCGCGCGAAGGCGCCGCCGGGCCGGGCGTCGGCGTAGGTCCACGGCATGGTGAGCGCGGGCTCCTCGGCCAGACGGTAGGTCGTGTGGCCGGCGACGGGGCTCGGCGTGGCCTGGTCGAGCAGGAAGTCGAGGTGCGCCGTGCTCGTGAGCGGTGCGCCGTCGGCGGGGGCCGCGTGCGCTCGGGGCGCCGCGGCGGCGCCGGCG
>NZ_JAVCVL010000331.1:0-1996 GCF_032917815.1 Clavibacter sp. MX14-G9D
GGCTGCGGCGCCCGCGCGCCGCGTCGACCAGCGCGGGCACGCAGAGGAGCGCCGCGACCGCGAGGGCGACGGCCACCGCGGACGCCATGAGCGTGAGCGAGACGCCGAGCGCGTCGAGGGTGCCGGGCAGCACCGGGCGGCCCGAGATCCACGAGGTGCCGAGGTCGCCGCGGACGACGCCCGCCAGCCAGTCGAGGGAGACGGCCAGCGGCCCGCGGTCGAGCCCGAGCTCGGCGCGCACCGAGGCGAGGGCCTCCGGGGTCGCCTCGAGGTCGGCGTAGCGCGCGCGGAGGATCGTGTACTCGGGCGAGCGTCCGGACAGCCACGGCAGGGCGCCGACGAGCGCGACGACCCCGCCGATCGCGACGACCCGGGATGCCCCGACGACGAGCCCGTCGCGCGCGCCGCGCATCAGCCGTCGACGCGCGTGTCGACCGTGATGAGCGCGCGCTCGCGGGGATCCCGCACGGCACCCGACACCCCGGCGGCCTCGCCCTGGATCACGCGCTCGTGCAGCAGCGGCACCGCGGCGTCGTCGGCCAGCACGAGCGCCTCCACGCGCATGATCGCGGCGCGGCGCTCGGGCCCGGCCGGGAGGGCGGACGCCGTGGCGAGGGCCTCGTCGACGGCCGGGTCGCACTCCTGGGAGATGTTGAACGACCCCGCGCAGGCGAAGTCGCTGAAGAGGTAGGCGGCGGGGTCGCCCGAGTCGAGCACCGTGGCGCGCGACAGGATGAACGCGTCGAACCGGCCGGCCAGCGCGTCGGCCTCGATGTACTGGTACTCGCGCACGTCCTGCGTCACCTGGAACCCGGCCGCCTCCAGCTGCTGCTCGAGCTGCACGGCGACCTCGGGGAGCTCGGCCCGGTCGGTGAAGGTGCCGAGCGTGATGGGGACGCCGTCGACCCGCGCGGGCGTCGCCCGGGCGGCCACGGCGTCGCGGTAGGAGGCGTCGTCGCGGAGGTCGGCGGCCCACGGGAGCGCCGGGCCGAGGAGCCCCTCGGCGGCGTCGGCGCGCCCCTCGTAGACGCCCTGGACGAGGGCGGCGCGGTCGACGGCGGCCTGCGCGGCGGCGCGGACGGCGGGGTCGGCGAACGGCCCCGTGCGGGTGTTGAGGTACAGCGTGTTCGTGCGCGGCATCGCGACCTCGTGGAGGAGAGCCGGGTCGACCTGCGCGGCCTGCCCGACGGGGATCGCCTCGACCACGTCGGCCGTCCCGGTGCGGAGCGCGGCCGCGCGGGCCGTGCCGTCGGGGACGAAGCGCACGTCGATGCCGGCGGCGGCGGCGCGCCCGCCCCAGTACCCGTCGAACCGGTCGAGGGTGGCGGACGAGGTGCCGTCCACCGCGGTCAGGCGGAACGGCCCCGTGCCGGTGCCGACGGGCGAGACCGTGCCGTCGGCGGCGTAGGCCGAGGCCGCGAGGATCGCGAGCTGGGGGCTCGAGAGACGCTGCGGCACGAGCGGGTCGGGGGTGGCCGTGCGGACGACGACGCGGTCGCCGTCCGCGGTCGCCGTGAGGTCGACGCCGTCGAGGATCCGCGGCTTCGGGCTCGCCGTCGCGGCGGTCGTCAGGGAGGCGGCGGCCTGCGCGGCGGTGAGGGTCGTGCCGTCGTGGAAGGGCACGGCGGGACGCACGTCGAAGGACCAGGTCAGGTCGTCGGTCCGCGTCCAGCCGGTGGCGAGGAGCGGCTGGGCGTCGCCCAGGTCGTCGAGGGTCACGAGGGTCTCGGCCGTGCTCCAGCGGGCCAGCTTGAAGGCGTCGTCGCTGAGGGGCGTGAGGCCGGAGCGGGGCGGTTGCAGCATCGCGAGGCGGATGCGGCCGTCGCCGTCCGCCGACGCGGCCGTGGAGCCGGGGCTCGCGGCGAAGCAGCCGCTCAGGGCGAGCGTCGACGCCAGGGCGAGGGCGGCGAGCGCGGTGGAGCGGGCCGGGCGGGCCGATCGGGTGGGTCGGGCCGGGCGGGAGGCGCGGGTGCGGGGGCGGGTGGGGGTGCGGGTG
>NZ_JAVCVL010000332.1:0-1967 GCF_032917815.1 Clavibacter sp. MX14-G9D
CGGTCTCGGTCGTCACGGACGGCACGGACGGCGCGGGGGGGCGGGGGCCCCGGCCGCGCCGCGACAGCGCGAGGTACGCGGTGAGCGTCGGCACGACGTACAGGACCCACGCGATCGCCTCGAGCCAGGTGGTGGCGGGGGAGAAGTTGACGGTGCCCTTGAGGAGGGTGCCGTACCAGGATCCGGGCGGGACGGCGCCGGACACGTCGAACGCGAGCGCGCCGAGCCCCGGCAGGATGCCGGCCTCCTGGAGGTCGTGCACGCCGTACGCGAGCACGCCGCCCGCCACGACGATGAGGAGCGCGCCGGTCCAGGTGAAGAAGCGCGCGAGGTCGATGCGGAGGACCCCGCGGTACACGAGCCAGCCGAGCGCCACCGCCGTGAGGAGGCCGAGCCCCGCGCCCACCAGCGGCATCGTGGTCTCGCCGGTGGCCTGGACGGCCGACCAGAGGAACAGGGCCGTCTCGATGCCCTCGCGTCCGACCGCGAGGAACGCGACGGCGACGAGGCCCCACGCGGCGCCCGCGATGGCGCGGTCGACGGCGCCCTGCAGCTCGGAGCGCATGTCCTTCGCGGTGCGGAGCATCCAGAACACCATCCACGTGACGAGGCCCGTGGCGACGATGGACAGGGAGCCGCCGATCGCCTCCTGCGCCTCGAAGGTGAGCCCGTAGGCGCCGTAGGTGAGGACCGCGCCGACGGACAGCGCGAGGAGGACCGCGAGCGCGACGCCGAGCCAGAGGCGACCGAGCACGTCGCGACGGCCGATCTTGACGACGTAGGCGATGAGGATGGTGACGACCAGCGCGGCCTCGAGGCCCTCGCGCAGGCCGATCAGGTAGTTCGCGAACACGCGTGCGCCTCTCCGGCGGCGGACGCGGGGGAGCGCGTCCTATTGCTCGTGGTGGGGAAATGTAGGTGAGGCTTGCCTTACCTCGTGCACAGTAGCGCGAGGGCGGGGGTGCGTCCAGTCGGCGTCCCCATGCCGCCCGCCCAGGGAGCCGCCTCCCGGGCGCGGATAGGATCGCCCGATGAGCTCCGGCACGTCCCGACGCCCCGATCGGGCCGCCCGCACCGCCCGTACCGAGCACGAGCACGTCCTCCTCGTGCACGCGCACCCCGACGACGAGAGCATCGTCACGGGCGGCACCATCGCGCGGCTCGTCCGCGACGGCGTGCCCGTCACCGTGCTCACCTGCACGCGGGGGGAGCGCGGCGAGGTCATCCCGGCGGAGCTGCGGCACCTCGAGGGCGACCTCCGGGCGCTCGCCGACCACCGCGAGACGGAGCTCGCCGAGGCCATGGCCGCCCTCGGGGTCGAGGACCACCGCTTCCTCGGCGACGCGGACGCGCGCTGGCAGGGCCTCGCGCCGCGCCGCTACGTCGACTCCGGGATGCAATGGGGCGCCGACGGCGTGCCCGTCGCCCTGCAGCCGCTCGACCCCGACTCGCTGTGCGCCGGGGACGAGGCGGACGAGGCGCGCGACGTGCTCGCGGTCATCGCCGACGTCGACGCGACGAGCGTCATCACCTACGACGACCACGGCGGCTACGGCCACCCGGACCACGTGCGCACGCACGGGATCGCGACGTGGGCCGCCGAGGAGGCCGGGATCCCCGCCTACCTCGTCACCACGACGGCGACGTCGGCCCGCGCGGCGCACGAGGCCGTCGCCGCGCGCGGCCGGTTCCCCGCGCCGGACCCGGATCCCGCCGGTGCCCTGGTGCTGCCGGACGACGCGGTCGACGTCGTCGTGGACGCCTCCGAGGTGCTCGACCGCAAGATCCGCGCGGTCGCCGCGCACCGCACCCAGACCGTCGTCGACGGCGACCAGTTCGCGCTGTCGCACGGCGTCGGCGCCCCGGTGTCGGCGGTCGAGATGTTCCGGATCCACCGCCCCGCCGGCCGCGCGCCCGACGACGGCGCCCCCCGGCCCCCGCGCGGCGCCCAGCGCATCGGCACGGCG
>NZ_JAVCVL010000333.1:0-1966 GCF_032917815.1 Clavibacter sp. MX14-G9D
CGCCGTCGACGCGAGGGGCTGCTGATGACCGCGACCCCCCGCCCGCGCGCGGCCGATCCGCCGCCGCGCCGGCCCCCGCAGACCCCCGCATCCGGTCGCCCGGATGCGCGTCCCGCCCCTCCGGGCGACGACGCCGCACGACCCCGCACCACCACGCACCTGCACCACCTCATCAGCACCACCATCGAAGGGAACAGCACCATGAGCACCACCGCACCGGAGAAGCGCCCCGCACCCTGGCGCAAGATCATCGCCACGGGCGCGATCCTGACCGTCGGCGCCCTCGCCACGGCCGGCGCGTTCGCCGTCTTCACGGACTCGGACACCGCGTCGCTCGACGTCGATGCGGGCCAGCTCGACATCGTCGCGACCGGCGACTACACCGTGTCGGACATCGCCCCCGGCGACACCGTCGAGCGCCCCATCGACCTCGAGCTCCCGGATGCGACCAACGACGGCGACCTCGTCGCCGCGGTGACGTTCGGCGTCGCGGTCACGGACGACGTCCCCGGCACCGACGACGTCACGCTCCCGGGCGGCGGCGAGTCGCTCGTCGCCGGCGCCGAGGGCCTCACCTACGAGCTCGTGACCTGCTCGGGCGGGACGTGGACCACCGCGGCCGCCGCGGACCGCGGGCCGTACACGTGCGACGGCGCCCAGGTCGTCACGAGCACCGGGAAGCTCTCCGCCCTCACCGGCGCCGCCGGTGCTGTGACGCTGACCCCCGCGGCCTTCGGCGTGACCCCCACGGCGGACGGGACCTTCCCGTCCGACTCGGAGGACGTCGCGCTCAGCACGCTGATGCGCCTCGTGCTCCCCACGGCCGCGGACAACGACTACGAGAACGCGTCCGCGACGATCACGTACACGGCGTCCGCCATCCAGCGCGACGGCCTGCAGCGCTGATCTGACGGTCGGGTCCGGCACGCGCCGGCACCCGACCGTCCCCGAGCGGGGCGCCGATCGCGTCGGCGCCCCGCTCGACCGCACGACCCGCGCGCGGAGCTCCCCCTCTCCCCCGCGCAGACGACCCGGAAGCCCCCTTCATGCACGCACGCACCGGCACGGCCGCCGCCGCCGCGCTCTGCCTGACGCTGCTCGCCGCCGCCCCCGCGGCCGCCGCATCCTCCGCTCCCCCCTCCGCGCCGCTCGTGGACGGGGCCTCCGCGGACGAGCGCGCCCTCGTCGTCCGCGAGGTCCCCGGCCCCGCGTCGCGCCTCCGCGACCTCGCGCCCGGCGACTCCGTGGTGTGGGCCGCCGAGGTCATCAATGCCTCCGCCTCCGGCTCGCCGGTGCTCGTCGACCTCGACGCCGGCGGGGACGCGACCCTCGCGGGCGATCCGCGCGACGGCCTCCAGCTCGACGTGGTGCGGTGCGACGCCGGGTACGCGGCCGTCGCCGACCGCCCGCTCACGTGCCGCGGTCCCGTCGTCCGGCTCGGCACCGGTCCCGCGGCGACCCTCGGCCGCCTGGGCACCAGCATCCCGCTGGCCGCGGGCGACAGCACGAGCGTCGGCGTGCGCGTCTCGTTCCCCGCCTCGGCCGGGAACGAGGCCGAGGACACAGCCGCGTCGCTCCGCGTCACGTTCTCCCTGCTCGACGCGGCAGGACCGGGGCCCGACCCCGTGGACCCCGGCCCCGTCGACCCGGACCCTCAGCCGGGCGACGGCGACCCGGTCCCGGGCGACGCGACCGACCCCCCGGACGCCGGCGCGGGCACCCTGCCGGCCGCCGCGGACGACGACCCCCGCCGAGGGCCCCTGCCGGTCACCGGACGCGACATCGCCTCCGCCCTCTCCGGCGGGCTCCTCACGCTCGCGGTCGGCGCCCTCCTCCTGATCACGTCCCGGCGTCGCCGTCGGGGCGCGGACGCCGGACCCCCGGTTCCGCCCGAGGCCGCGTCGTGAGCCGCCGCGCGCACGTCGTCGACGCCGCCGCCCCGGCCGCGGTCCCGGATCCCGGGACG
>NZ_JAVCVL010000334.1:0-1933 GCF_032917815.1 Clavibacter sp. MX14-G9D
CCCGCCGCCGTGACGATGCTGGAATGCGACGAGTCGCCCGCCGTGCGCGACCTTCTGCTGTGGCGCGACGCCCACATCCAGCGGCCCGTCGAGCCGGCGCCGGCGGAGATCCTGGCCCGCTGACCGGAACCGTCCGGGACGCGTCAGGCGCGGCCCTCCGCGACGTCGCGCGCCTTCGCCGTGCTGCGCCGGTCGCCCGGGTAGTGCACCGGCCGCATGCCGAGCACGATCTTGCCGCGGGCATGGCGTCGCTCCAGGTCGTCGAACGCGTCCTGCACCTCGGCGAGCGGGTAGAAGCCGGACACCAGGACGTCCACCTCGCGCTTGGCGGCCAGCTCGGCGACCGTGGCGAGCGTGCGCGATCGGTGCACGTCGTCCTCATCCACCGGCGGCAGGACCGCCTCGAGCTCGATCTCGCGGCGGGCGTCGCTGGAGCTGAAGCGGTTGGCGGGGATGCCGAGCTCCTCGGCGACCTGCTCGCCGCCGCCGAAGTTGTCGATGAAGCCCTGCACGCCGTTCGGGGCGGCCGCGCGGATGCGGTCGGCCAGGCCGTCGCCGTACACGACGGGCGTGACGCCGACCTGCCGCAGGTAGTCGAAGTTGCGCTCCCCGCAGGTGCCGATCACGCGGGCGCCGCGGCGCATGGCCAGCTGCGCCTCGATGCTCCCGACCCCGCCGGCCGCGGCCGACACGACGAGGGTGTCGCCCTCGCCCGGCTTGATGGCCTGGAGGACGTCGTGCGCCACGAGGCCCGCGAGGAAGAGGCCCCCGGCCACCTCCCACGGGAGCTGCGCGGGCTTCGGGACGACGTTGCCGGCGGGCACCACCACGTGGGTCGCGTGCGCCGCCATGACGGTGTGGCCGAGGACGTCCTGCCCCTTGCGGAAGCGGGTCACGCCCTCGCCGACCGCGGCGATGCATCCCGCGAAGTCGCTGCCCTGCCCGTTGGGGAAGGACGTGGGGACCTCGTCCGGGAACCGGCCCTGCCGGATGTACGCCTCGATGTGGTTGATGCCGGCCGCGAAGACCTCCACCAGCACCTCCCCGGGCCCGGGCGACGGCCGCGGGACGTCGACGACCTCGAGGACGTCGACGCCGCCGAATGACCCGAACTGCACCTGCTGGCTGGTGGATCGCGATGAAGGGCTCATGGCCGTCATCCTGCCGTCCCGGGACGCGACGCGCGAGGACGCGGAGGTGATCGTGAGACCTCGTTCGTACACTGGATGCGACGGGGATGCCGGGAGTCGGCCGCGATCGGAGAGCTGTGCAGAGGATCCTCGGTGCCGTGCGCCTGGTCGCCGCCCTCGTCGTGGTCGCCGCCCTCGTCGCGGACTTCGACTACGTGCAGGGGTTCACGACCTTCGCGGCCGAGAACTGGTTCAGCTACTTCACGACGCAGAGCGGCATGGCCGGTGCCGTCGTGCTCGCCGCCTCGGGGATCCACGCGCTCCGCGGGGGCGTGGAGCCGCCGCTGATGGCGGCCGTGCGGGCCGTGGTGCTCAGCTACGTCGTGGTCTCCGGCGTCGTGTTCGGCCTCATCGTGCTGGAGTCGAGCGCGCAGGCGTACTACGTCGAGGTGCCGTGGTCGAGCCGCCTGCTGCACTTCGTGATCCCCGCCTACGCGCTCCTGGACTGGACCCTCGCCCCCGGCCGGCCGCGCGTCACCTGGAAGGCCGTCGGGTGGGCCATGCCCTTCCCCCTCGTCTGGTGCGCGTTCACGGAGATCCGCGGCCCGCGCGTCGGGTGGTACCCGTACTTCTTCCTCGACCCCGCGCAGGTGGGGGTGCCGTTCGAGATCACGGCATGGCTGGCGCTCGTCGCGGGCGTGCTGGCGGGCGTGACGACGACCGTCGTGGCGCTCAGCCGCGTGCGGGCGGCGCGGGGTGCGGCGTCGGGACCGCCGGCTGCCGCCGGTGCGGGCATGCCCGCC
>NZ_JAVCVL010000335.1:0-1843 GCF_032917815.1 Clavibacter sp. MX14-G9D
GCCGTCCGCGGCCGCGGGATCCACGAGCACGAGGAGCGCGCCCGTGTCGGCCCGCCACGCCGCCACCGTGCGGGGCCGGCCGCCCACCGGGTGCTCGACGGCCCAGGCGCCGCCGCGATCCGCGCCGTCGAGGCTCGCGAGGATCCGGTCGAGCTCGGCGATGGTGACGTTCTCCACCACCTCCGCCTCGCCCGCCTTCTTGCGCGGACGGCCGGTGCAGTCCTCGGTGAAGATCACGAGCGCGCGGTGCGCGACCACGGGCTGCAGCAGTCCGGACAGCGCCTCCGCCACCTCCTGCAGCGGCGCGGCGAGCGCATCGTGCAGCCCGTCGAGGAGCGCGACCGGGAGGAGCCGCGGGAGCTCGGCGGGGCGGGCGACAGGGTGGGTGCGGGAGACCATCCCGCCACCGTACGCCCACCCCATCCGGCGTCCCGGCGGGCTCCGCCCACTCGGACGGGTAGGTGGATCCATCCGTCGGGTGGGCGGCGCGCGCGGCCGGGGAGGGGCACGATCGTCACGTGACCGACTCGACGACCGCCCCCCGTCCGATCGGCGACGCCCCCGTCGACGTGGCCGCCGCCCTCCGCCTGATCTCCGAGGAGGGCACGCGCGTCGCCCAGGCGCTCGCCGGCCCCGACCTCGCCGCCCGTCTCGACGAGGCCGCGCGCGAGGTCCGCGCGGGCCGCCGCGTCCTCACCCTGGGTGCGGGCCGCTCCGGGCTCGCCCTGCGGATGACCGCCATGCGGTTCATGCACCTGGGCCTCGACGCGCACGTGGTCGGCGAGGCCACCTCGCCCGCCATCGAGCGCGGCGACGTGCTCGTCGTCGCGAGCGGATCCGGCACCACGACCGGCATCGTCCGCGCCGCCGAGACCGCCCGCGACGTGGGCGCCCGCATCGTCGCGCTGACGACCGCCGAGGACTCGCCGCTCGCGGACCTCGCGGACGTCGTCGTGCTGATCCCGGCAGCCGCCAAGCAGGACCACGAGGGGACGGTCTCGGCGCAGTACGCCGGCGGCCTGTTCGAGCTCAGCGTCGCCCTCGTCGGCGACGCGGTGTTCCACGCGCTGTGGCAGGCGTCGGGCCTCTCGGCCGACGACCTGTGGCCGCGCCACGCGAACCTCGAGTGACCATCGGTCGCCCGATCCCCCCACCCCCACGAACGCACCACGACAGGAAGAGGAACCGCATGAAGCTCCAGGTAGCCATGGACGTGCTCACCATCGCCGACGCTCTCGAGCTGGCCGGCAAGGCCGCGCCGCACGTCGACATCATCGAGCTGGGCACCCCGCTCATCAAGGCCGAGGGCCTCTCCGCCATCACCGCCATCAAGGAGGCGCACCCCGACAAGATCGTCTTCGCCGACCTGAAGACGATGGACGCCGGCGAGCTGGAGGCCGACATCGCGTTCTCCGCGGGCGCCGACCTCGTCACCGTCCTCGGCGTCGCGGGCGACAGCACCATCGCCGGTGCCGTGAAGGCCGCCCGGAAGCACGGCAAGGGCATCGTCGTCGACCTCATCGGCGTCCCCGACAAGGCGAAGCGCGCGAAGGAGGTCACCGAGCTCGGGGCCGAGTTCGTGGAGATGCACGCGGGCCTCGACGAGCAGGCGGAGGACGGCTACACGTTCGGCGACCTGCTCGAGGCCGGCACGGCGTCCGGCGTGGCGTTCTCGGTCGCGGGCGGCGTGAAGCCCGGCACCATCGGCGACGTGCAGGACGCGGGCGCGGTCGTCGCCGTGGCCGGCGGCGCGATCTACTCGGCCGACGACCCGGCCGCGGCCGCCGCCGAGCTGCGGGCCGCCATCCGCTGACGCACCGCATCACCCGGGCGCCGCGCACCC
>NZ_JAVCVL010000336.1:0-1840 GCF_032917815.1 Clavibacter sp. MX14-G9D
CCTGCGCCGCGAGCTGCCGGCGGGCTGACCCGGGCGAGGATCCGTCAGGACGCCGCGGATCGGCCCGCTCCGGCCTCGCCTGCCTCGCCGGCCTCGCTGGTCTCTCCGGCAGCCCCGGCCTCGCCGGCGCCCATGTGCACGGTGCGGTCGACGAGGTCCGCGGGCACCTCCGTGTGGGTGAGCAGCAGGACGCCCCGGCCCCGGTCGCGCGCCGCGGCGAGCACGTCCCGCAGCACGGCCCGGGCCCGTTCGGCGTCGACCCCCGCCGTGGGCTCGTCGAGCACGAGCACCGGGAAGTCGGCGAGGAGGGCGCGCGCCAGGGCGATGCGCTGCGCCTGGCCCCCGGACACGAGGCCGCCGCGGTCGCCGACGCGCGCGTCCAGGCCGCCGCGCTCCGCGGTCCACCCCGCGAGGCCGACCCGGTCGAGCACGGCGACGAGCTCGGTGTCGTCGGCGTCCTCGCGGGCGAAGAGGAGGTTCTGCCGGATGCTCGCGTCGAACAGGTGCGGCGCCTGCTCGCAGAGGCCGACGACGCGGCGGACGGCCGACGGGGGCATCGAGCGCGCGTCCCGCCCGTCGAGGACGTACGTGCCGCCGGATCCGAGGAAGCGGACGAGCGCCGCGGCGAGCGAGGACTTGCCCGATCCGCTCGGTCCGCGCACCACGACGGTCTCCCCCGGCCGCACGACGAGCGACACCGGGGCGAGGGCATCCACCGCGGCGCCCGGCCAGCGCGTCACGAGGTCGCGGATCTCGAGCGTCGCCCCGACGCGTCCGCCGGACCGCCCGTCGGCCGACCGCTCGCGCGACCCTCCGGCCGGCGCGTCGTCGGCGGGAGTAGGTGCGGTCGGCCCCACGGAGTCGGCGACAGCGCCCTCGTCAGGGTCCGCGCCCACGGGCTCCCGCGGGATCTCGGCCGGGATCGTCGCGGGCACCACGCCGGCCACGCGCTCCGCGCTCGTGCGCACGCGCCGCCAGGCCTGGACGGCGAGCGGCACGGACGTCGCGGTCTCGACGAGCGCGAGCGGCACCAGCGCGGCGAGGGCGAGCCATGCCGGGTCGAGGGCCCCGGATGCGAGGCCGGGGACGCCCTGCAGGACGGTCCACGCGGCGACCGCGCCGGTGCCGGCGAGCACGATGCCCGTGGTCGCGCCGGCAGCGGCAGCGTTGCGGAGGACGGCCCGGCGGAGGTCGCCCGCGGCCCGGTCGACCTCGGCGAGCCGGGCGTCCACGGCGCCGTACGCGATCAGCACGTCGAGGCTCCCGACGAGGTCGAGCACGAGGTCCTGCAGCCGCGCCTCGAGCGGCGCGATCCGCGTCTCGGCGCGGCCGGCGAGCGCGGACGTCGCCCCGACCCCGACGACGAGGGAGGCGGCGAGCACGACGAGCAGCGCGATCCCGGCCGGCGGCAGGACCGCCCACACGACGGCGACGCTCGCGACCTGCACGAGCACGGACACGGCCAGCGGCTGCACGACGCGGAGCGGCAGGTCCTGGAGCCGGTCGACGTCGCCGACGAGCCGGGCCAGGAGGTCGCCCCGCCGGGTGTCGCGGAGGCCGGCGGGGGCGAAGGGCAGGATCCGCTCGAAGACGCCCACGCGCAGCGTCGCCAGGGCGCGGAAGGCCGCGTCGTGGCTGGTGAGGCGCTCCAGGTAGCGGAACGCGGCGCGTCCGAGGGCGAACGCGCGGACACCCACGATGGCCATGCCGAGGAAGAGGATGGGCGGCTGCTCGGACGCGCGCGTGATGAGCCAGGCGGAGGTCGCGAGCAGGGCCACGGCCCCGGCCGCGCCGGCGAGGCCCGCGAGCAGGCCGGGCAGCGCGCGGCGCGCGGGCGGCT
>NZ_JAVCVL010000337.1:0-1824 GCF_032917815.1 Clavibacter sp. MX14-G9D
CGGCCCCGCGCCCCCGCCCCCCCCGCCCGCGCCCCCCCCGCCGCTGCCGCGCCGCCCGCCGCGGCCGCGCCCCCGTCGGGCCCGCCGCGACCCGCCCGGCCGACCGCGCGGAGGCGGCGGCATAGTCTGACGGGATGACAGCGTACGTCTCGGCACTCGACCTCTTCTCCATCGGGATCGGGCCGTCGAGCTCGCACACCGTCGGCCCCATGCGCGCCGCCCTGCTGTTCGCCGAGGAGTGCGCGGCGTCACCGCGGCTGACGGCGATCACCCGGGTGACGGTGCGGCTGTTCGGCTCGCTCGGCGCCACCGGGCTCGGCCACGGCACGCCCGACGCGGTCGTCGCGGGACTCGCCGGCCTCGCGCCGGAGACCTGCGACCCCGACGAGGTGCGCGGCCGATGGTCCGGGCTCGGCGAGGGCGTCGACGTGCCGCTCGCGGGCGTCCACCCGGTGCGCATGGTGGGGCGCGACCTCACGTTCGAGCCGTTCACGCGCCTCCCCCGGCACCCGAACGCGATGCACCTCGCCGCCCTCGACGCCGACGGCGGCACCGTGCTCGAGAGCACGTGGTTCTCGGTCGGCGGCGGTTTCGTGCTGCGCGAGGACCAGGCGCCCTCGGCCGTGCTGCCCACCGGGCTCCCCCACTCCTTCTCCAACGCGGACGAGCTCATCGCCCTCGCCGAGTCGACGGGGCGCTCCATCGCCGACGTCGCGCGCGACACCGAGGAGTCGATCCACGGGTCGCGCCGCGCGGTCGCCGGCCTCGACGCGATCTGGGACGCCATGGCCGCGTGCGTCTCCTCCGGCCTGGACGGCCAGGGCACGCTGCCCGGGGGCCTCGACGTGCGACGCCGCGCGGCCCGCGTCGCCTCCCAGCTCGCCGCCATCGACGCCGAGGGCGCGCGCGACACCTCGCACGAGTGGCTGCACGCGTTCGCCCTCGCCGTCAACGAGGAGAACGCGTCCGGCGGGCGCGTGGTGACCGCGCCCACCAACGGTGCCGCGGGCATCATCCCCGCCGTCGGGTCCTACTACCTGCGGTTCGTGCCCGGCGCGGACCGCGACGGGATCCGCGACTTCCTGCTCACGGCGACCGCGATCGGCTCGCTCGTGAAGGCCAACGCGTCCATCTCGGGCGCCGAGGCCGGCTGCCAGGGCGAGGTCGGCACGGCGTGCGCGATGGCGGCCGGCGCGCTCTGCGCGGTGCTCGGCGGGACCCCGCGCCAGGTCGAGAACGCCGCCGAGATCGCGATGGAGCACCACCTCGGTCTCACGTGCGATCCCGTCGGCGGGCTCGTGCAGATCCCGTGCATCGAGCGGAACGCGATCGCCGCCTCGACCGCCGTGAACGCCGCCCGCATGGCGCTGCACGGCGACGGCACGCACCTCGTCTCCCTCGACACCGTGATCGAGACGATGCGGCAGACGGGCCTCGACATGTCCACCAAGTACAAGGAGACGTCCACGGGCGGCCTCGCGGTCAACGTCATCGAGTGCTGAGGGCGCACGGCGGGCGTTCCCGTGTCAGGCTGAGGGCATGGGTGTCCCCGCGCTGCTGCTCGCCGTCGCGGCGCTGCTGATCCTCGGCACCAGCCAGCTGGCCGCCTGGGGCGTCCTCAAGCGCAACGGCTGGATCGGCATCCGCACGCGCCCGCTCATGACGAGCGACGCCGCGTGGCGCGCGGGCCACCGGGCAGCGCTCCCGGCGCTGCGCGGCACGTGCCTCCCCGTCGCGATCGGCGGCGTCGTCGGCGGCATCGCGGCGGGCGCCGGCATGAACAGCGTCGCCAGCTGGGGCGCGCTGCTGCTCGTCGGCGGCATC
>NZ_JAVCVL010000338.1:0-1817 GCF_032917815.1 Clavibacter sp. MX14-G9D
GTGCGCGGGCGCGGGACGCCGCGACGGCATCGCGGCGGGCCGCCGCGAGCGCGTCCCGGTCCCCCGCGCGCGTCGCCGCGGCCTGCGCTGACATGATGCGGTCCCTCCGCGGTCTAGACCGACGTGGAGAGGAACTCCCACGCCGGCGTCACCGTGCGGCCCTGGAGGTCGTCGAGGGTCACCCCGGTCGGCAGGGTGGGCGCCGCGGGGAGGGTGATCTCGAAGCAGTAGAACTGCGTGTTGCCGCCGGACGCGTCGAGCGTCTGCGCGCCGGTGCCCGCGGCGGTGGCCAGGGGGCCGCTCGTCACGAGCGCGCCGGTCGCGAACGCCGCGGCGTCGCACGTGGTCGCCGTGGTGGAGACCGCGACGCGGAGCGTGAGGGCGCCGAGGAGCGCGTCGTCGGCGTCGTCGGCCTCGAGGCCGACGCCCACCGCGGGCTCGGAGTCCTGCAGGACCACGGTGCCGGCGACGGATCCCGCGACCGTGCGGAGCGCGACGGGCGCGTAGACGCTCGTGCCGGGCGTCAGCGCGAGCGCGCCGGCGGTGAAGGTCAGGTCCTGACCGGGGTTCGTCTCGTCCTGGGCGAAGTCGGCGGGGAGGTACGGCGAGGAGACGTTCTGCTCGACCTCGAAGGTCGACGTGCCGAGGCCCGGGCCGGTGCCGTCCGCGTTCCCGCCGAACACCCACTCGGAGTCGGTCCACGCGGCGAGCGTCGCGGTGATGCCGAGCCCGAGGACGAGTCCCCCGGACAGGAACGCCATCGTCTTGGTGCGCCGCGTCATGCGCGGGCGGTCTGCGTGCAGTGCCATGGTCGTGCTCCCCTTGTCGCGCGGGTCCCGCGTCCGATGCCGGACCGTCCCGCCCCCCTGTGCGTCGGCCCCAGCGGCCGACAGGGCGAAGCTAGGGGCGACGCGGGCCCGCTCGGGATGCCGTGCGGGCGACGCCGGTAGCCGCGACCCGATTCCCCAGTGGTCGCGCGCGTCGGGCCGCCGGACTACCGAGGCGGGGACTGTGCCCCGGTCGAGGGCCCGGGGACGGCGGCCGGGATCCGGGCGCGGGACCGCCCCCTGGTAGCCTCGTCCGCGCAGGCGGGGAAGACGAAGGCGAGCAACATGACCGACGACACGACCGACACCGGCCACCGAGACGGCGGGGCGTCGGAGCCTCCCCTCCTCAGCCGGCGCGAGCTGCGCCGCCGCCAGCAGGAGATGGAGCAGGGCTCCTCCGACGCGTCGGGCGACGCGCACCGCTGGGTGGATCCGTTCCCCGCGGTCCCGCGCACCTCCGAGGGCGGCCTGTTCGGGCCCGACCGGGTGCGCCCGGGCGCGGCGCCGGCCGACGCCGATCACGATGCCGCCCACGACGCCGATGCCGCGGACGAGGACGCCTCCGTCGACGACGCCGCGGAGGACGACGACGACGCCGAGGTCGTCGGCACCCACGCGTTCGACGAGCTCTTCGACGACGCGGACGAGGACGACGTGGATCCCGAGGACCGCGTGCCCGACGACCGCGTGCCCGACGACGCCCCGGCCGACGCCGACGCCGACGACGCGGACGCCGCGCCGCGCCCCGCCCCCGGCTCCTTCGACGCGGTGGTCTCCCCGGAGGCCGGATCCGCGTGGACGGTCCCCGCCCCGCACGTCGTCAACGCGCACCCCTTCCGCATGCCGCTGCGCCCGAGCGTCGAGGAGCCGCGCGCCGCCCGGTCCGACGGCCCGGACGACCACGCCGCCGACCCGGCCCCGCCCGAGGCCGGGACCGAGGCCGCCTCGGCCGACGACGCCCCGGTCGCCGTCCCCGTCGACGACGCGCCC
>NZ_JAVCVL010000339.1:0-1782 GCF_032917815.1 Clavibacter sp. MX14-G9D
GCCCGCGAGCCCCTCGCCGTGGCGGTGGTCGGTGGGCGCCGCCGCGATCCAGTGCGCGTCCCAGCGGGATCCCGCCACGCCCACCCGGCCGTCGGCCTCGATCCCGGCACCCGCGGCGTCCATGCCCGTGCGCGAGGTGGCCGCGCCGTCGGCGTCGACGAGGGCGACGCCCTGCTCGAGCGGCTCCGCCCAGCCGCGCGCGTCGAGGAGCGGGGAGGTGGCCGTCGAGTAGCCGATGCGCGCGTAGAGCGGCGAGTCGACGGCGACCGCGCCGGCCTCGGCCTTGTCGGTGCCGTGGTTCACGACGCGGACGATGCCGTCGTCGCGCGTGCCCGACACGATCCAGCCGGGAGCCGCGATCGCCCGGAGCTGGTCGCCGCGCTCGACGGGCAGCGGCTCCGACGGCGCCGCCCACACGGGGTGGTCGGCCGGGAGGGCGATGCCGAGGAGGCCCTTGACCGCCCAGTACGGCGAGCCGGGTCCCGAGTACGACTGCGCGAGCGCGCCCCACGGGTGGTGCCAGCCGGTCGAGAGCAGGCCGTCGTCGCCGGGGGCGCCGTGGTCGGCGAAGTGGGCGACCACGGCGTTCGCGGCGTGCCGCAGGAGGCCGGGTGCGTGCGACGGCACCTCGGCGATGACGCCGGCCCAGAACGGCGCGGCCGCCGCGAAGCGGTAGATGAGGCTGCGGCCCTGGAGCAGCGGCGAGCCGTCGGCGCCCACGAGCGCCAGCGCGTCCGCGAGGTAGCGGTCGAGGCGGGCGACGTCGGCGGCCGTGCGTCCTCCCACGAGGTCCCCGGCGCCCTGCATGCGCGACCAGAGGACGGGGAACAGGTGCAGCGCCCAGCCCACGTAGTGGTCGTAGGCACGCCCGGGCCCGTCGGCGAGCCAGCCGTCCTCGCGGACGAGGGAGTCGTGGAGGGCGAGGTCCGCGACGACGTCGTCGGCGGACCACCTGCCGCCCACCGAGCGGAGGAACGTCTCGACGACGATGCGGAACCAGACCCAGTTCGTCCGCGGGTAGGTGTCGTCGCCGACGGCCGGCTCGAGGTAGGCGATGAGGCGGGCACGGGTGAGGTCGTCGAGCCGGTCCCAGATCCAGGGGCGCGTCATGTCGAGGACGAGGGCGAGGGACGCGGCCTCGACCTTGGCCTGCGCGTGCTCCTCCATCCGCACCCAGCGGTCGGGGGCGTCGGGGTCGACGCCGGTGGCGATGCCGCGCGAGTACGCGTCGATGAGGTGGTCGACGCCGACGCCGCGGGCGCCGGCGATGCGGAACCCCGCGAGGAGGAAGGTGCGGGCGAAGCCCTCGAGCCCGTCGACCGCGCGGCCGTAGCCGCCCTCCGCGCCGGGCAGGAGGATCCGCCCGCCGCCGGCGCTGGCATGCGCGAGGGCCTGCTCGAGGAGGCCGTCGGCGAACCCGACCCAGCGGTCTCGGCTCCAGTCGGCGTGCGCGGTCACCTCGGGCACCTCGTTCTCCTTCGAATCGACTGCCCGACGCGACTGCGCGATCGAACAATTCAGGACTGTACACAGCCAAAACGATCCGAGCAAGCCATTGTTGTTGCTCCATGATCGGTTACGATCGCTTTCATGGTGACGATGGCGTATCAGGCGCAGGACGGGATCGACGGCTTCCGGGGTCCGCTCGCCGAGGCCCTCTCCCCCTCCGGCCCCCTCACGGCGCGCGGGCTCCTCGCCCCCGCCGACCGCGCGCTCCCCGTGCCCCCGGCCGCCGACCGCGTCGCCTGGTCGCGCGTCGACGGCCCGACGCTCGCCGCCGTC
>NZ_JAVCVL010000034.1:0-18186 GCF_032917815.1 Clavibacter sp. MX14-G9D
CCCCCCGGTGCCCCGGCGACCGCCGCCGGGGACGTAGTCCTCCGCGCCACCGGCCTCGGCCGCTCCTACCGGGGCCCGGGCGGCACCGTCCGCACAGCCGTCGACGACGTGGACCTGGAGGTCCGCCGCGGCCGCACGCTCGGCCTCGTCGGCGGGTCCGGGTCCGGCAAGACCACCGTCGCGCGGCTCCTCCTCGCGCTCGAGGAGCCCGACGCGGGCACCGTGACGCTCGACGGCGAGCCGTGGAGCGGGATCCCCGAGCGCGCCCGCCGCACCCGTCGGCCCCGCGTCGGCGCCGTCTACCAGGACCCGCTCGCGTCGTTCGACCCGCGCTGGACGGTCGGCCGCATCCTCCAGGACGCCCTCGCCGTGGCGGGGCTCCGCGGCGCGGACGCCGTCGACTCCCCGGCGACGCTCCTCGCGCAGGTCGGCCTCGATCCCGCGCTCGTCCTCCGCCGCCGACCGGCACGCCTCTCGGGCGGCCAGCGCCAGCGCGTCGCGATCGCCCGCGCCCTCGCCGCGCGGCCCGACGTCCTGCTCTGCGACGAGCCGGTCTCGGCCCTCGACATCGCCGTGCAGGCGCAGGTGCTCGACCTGCTCGACGAGCTGCAGCGCCGGCTGGGCCTCGGCATCCTCCTCATCTCCCACGACCTCGGCGTCGTGGCGCACATGAGCGACGAGATCCTCGTGATGGACGAGGGCCGCGTCGTCGAGCGCGGGTCAGCGGACGACGTGCTCGCCCGTCCCGCCCATCCCGTCACGCGGGCGCTCCTCGCCGCCGTCCCCCGGCTCGACCCCGACCCCACGTCGCGCTGAGGGCCGGCCTCAGACCCCGGCGTGCCGGTCGAGGAACGCGTACAGCTCCCGGTCGTCGACACCCGGGAAGGCCCCACGCGGCAGCGGCGCGAGGATGTGCGCGTGCAGGCGGGCGCTCGGCCACGCCCGGTCCCGCCACCGGCCGGCGTCCTCCGGGTCGGCGCGACGGCAGCACGACTCGTCCGGGCACCGCGACGCGCTCCGCGCCGTCGTCTCCCGGCCGCGGAACCACTTGGCGTGCGCGAACGGCACGCCGAACGTGATCGAGTACTCGCCCTCGGCCGTGGACCCGGTCTGCGTCGAGCACCAGAACGTGCCGCCCGGCGTGTCCGTGTACTGGTGGAACTCGGTGGTGCGGTTCGTCCGGTCGAAGGCGCCGCGCGCCGCCCACTCGCGGCACACCGGCTGGCCCTCGACGGCGCCCGTCACGTCGACGGGCAGCGGCAGGCCGTCGTTCTCGTACGCCTTGTAGACCGCGCCGTCCGCGCCCACGCGCAGGAAGTGCACGCGGAGGTCGAGGTGCGTGGTGCTGATGTTGGTGAGGCGGAGCGCCGCCGCCTCGTGCGTCACCCCGAACGCGTCCCGGAAGTCCTCCACGGCGAGGTCGCGGCGCGACTTCGCCTCCGCGAGGAACTCGACCGACTGCGTCAACGGCATCAGGCACGCGGCCGCAAAGTAGTTGATCTCCAGCCGCTGCCGCAGGAAGTCGGCGTAGCTGGCGGGCTCCTCGTGCCCGAGGACGCGGTGCGCCATGGCCTGCAGCGCCATCGACCGGAGGCCGTGGCCGCCGGGGATCGACGCCGGCGGCAGGTAGATCCGGCCCTCGCCGAGGTCGGTCACGGAGCGCGTGGACCGCGGCAGGTCGTCCACGTAGATGAGCTCGAACCCGAGCCCCTCGGCCATCCGGCTCACGCTGCGGTGCGAGAGGGCGCCCCGGCTGTGGCCGACGTCCGCGAGCATCGCCTCGGCCAGCGTCTCGATGGCGGGGAGGTGGTTGTCGCGGGCCCGCATCATGAGCCGCTGCTCGGTGTTCGCCCGCCGGGCCTCCTCGGGCGTGGCGATCGACTCGCGGGCCCGCCGCGCGAGCTCGCGGTGCAGGCCGACGAGCGCCTCGAGGGTCTCCTGCGGCAGCGCGCGGCTGGCGGGCACCGCGGGCAGGCCGAGCCCGCCGTAGAGCGGGGACCGCTGCGCCCGGTCGAGCTCGATCTCGAGGGCCGAGCGCGCATCGGGCGCCGCGTCCGCGAGCAGGTGCGTGACGTCGACGCCGAGCGCGCCCGCGATGCGGCCGAGGGTGGACAGCCGGGTCTCGCGGCGGCCGTTCTCGATCATGCTCAGCTGGCTCGGCAGGATCCCCGCCCGCTCCCCCAGCGCCTGGAGCGTGAGCCCCGCGCCCTTCCGCGCATGCCGGATGCGCCGGCCGATGACGAGCTGGTCCATTCCTTCACCTCTCCGTGAACATCCGCGCTTCTTCACGCCCCAGGATCCTCGAACCCCATCCTGGCCGGTCCCAGGCTGGAACAACAGCCCGATCGACGAGGACGGAATCCATGACCACCATGCAGGACGCACCCCCGCTCAGCACCGCCGGCCGCGCGCACGACCGCTTCGGGGGCGCGTCGCCCCGCGCCGTCCGCCCGGACCGCGACAGCGGCCCCCTCCCGCCCGGCTCCGCCGCCCCGGCGCACGCCCGCGATCCGCGCGTCGCCGCCTGGGTCGCCGACGTCGCCCGCCTCACCCGCCCCGACCGGGTGGTGTGGTGCACGGGGAGCGTCGCCGAGTACGACCGCCTCACGCGGGAGATGGTGGACGCCGGCACGCTCATCCGCCTGAACCCCGAGTGGCGCCCGCACAGCTTCCTCGCCCGCAGCGACCCCGCGGACGTCGCGCGCGTCGAGGACCGCACCTTCATCTGCTCGGAGGACCCGGCCGACGCCGGCCCCACCAACAACTGGCGCGACCCCGCGGCGACGCGCGCCGAGCTCGACGACCTGCTCGCGGGGTCGATGCGCGGGCGCACCCTGTACGTCGTCCCCTTCTCCATGGGACCGCTCGGCGGAGCGATCTCGCAGCTCGGGGTGCAGATCACCGACAGCCCCTACGTCGTCGCGAGCATGGCGCTCATGACCCGCATGGGCGACGAGGCGCTCCGCCGCATCGGGCCGGACACCGCGTGGGTGCGGGCGCTGCACGGGCTGGGCGCGCCGCTCGTCGACGACGCCGGCCGGCGCACGGCGGACGTCCCCTGGCCGCACAACGCCGACAAGCGCATCTGCCACTTCCCGGAGGCGCGCGAGATCATCTCGTTCGGCTCGGGATACGGCGGCAACGCCCTGCTCGGCAAGAAGTGCTTCTCGCTCCGCATCGCCTCCGTCATGGCGCGCGACGAGGGCTGGCTGGCCGAGCACATGCTGCTCATCCGCGTCACGAGCCCCGAGGGCCGCCGGTTCCACGTGGCCGCCGCGTTCCCGTCCGCCTGCGGGAAGACGAACCTCGCCATGCTCACCCCCACCATCCCCGGCTGGACGGTCGAGACGCTGGGCGACGACATCGCCTGGCTCCGCCCCGACGTGCAGGGGCGCCTGCGCGCCGTGAACCCCGAGCGCGGCCTCTTCGGCGTCGCGCCGGGCACGGGCGAGGCCACCAACCCGAACGCGATGGCTACCGTGTGGGGGAACGCGATCTTCACGAACGTGGCGCTCCGCCCCGACGGCGACGTCTGGTGGGAGGGCATGACGCCGAGGCCGCCGGCGGGCCTCCTCGACTGGCAGGGGCGCCCGTGGTCGCCCGCGCCCGGCACCCCGGCCGCGCATCCCAACGCGCGCTTCACCGTCGGGATCGAGCAGTGCCCGTCGCTCGCGGACGACTGGGACGACCCCGACGGCGTCGTGGTGGACGCGATCCTCCTCGGCGGGCGGCGCGCCACCAACGTCCCGCTCGTGGCCGAGGCCGAGGACTGGGAGCACGGCGTCCTGATGGGCGCGACCATGGCCTCGGAGCGGACGGCGGCCGCGGAGGGCCGGATCGGCGAGCTGCGGCACGACCCGTTCGCGATGCAGCCGTTCTGCGGCTACGACATGGCGGACCACTGGCGGCACTGGCTCGAGGTCGGCCGGGGCCTCGGGCCCGGGGCGCCCCGCGTCTTCCAGGTCAACTGGTTCCGGACGGGCGACGACGGCGCGTTCCTCTGGCCCGGCTTCGGGGAGAACGCCCGGGTGCTCGAATGGATCCTGCGCCGCGTCGAGGACCGCGTGCCCGTGCGTCCGAGCCCCGTCGGCGGGCTGCCCCGCGCGGCGGACCTCGACGTCGCCGGCCTCGACCTCGTGGACGGCGCCCTCGACCAGCTGCTGGCGCTCGATCCCGCGTCCTGGCTCGAGGAGCTCGACACCGTGGACGCCCACTTCGCCCGCTTCGACGGCCGTGTCCCGGCCGAGCTCACGGCACGGGTCCAGGCCATGCGCCGGGCGTTCGTGGAGGCCGCGCGCGAGCGGTCCGCCTAGCCCGGAGGGCCGGATGCGCGGGGCCGGGAGCCCCGCGCATCCGGTCGGCCCGTCCCCATCCGGTAGCCTGAACCCCGCACAGCAGGCACCTCACCATCGACACGGTGCCGTCCACACGAGGGAACCGGAGCACGCATGGCTGACGAACGACGTCCGGACACCGCGCGGGAGGCGACCGCACCGCCCGTCGCCCGGGTCCCCGACAAGCCGGCCCTCGAGGGCCTCGAGGCCAAGTGGGGCAGCCGCTGGCAGGCCGACGGCACGTACGACTTCCGCCGCGACGAGGCCACCGCGGGCACCGTGTTCTCCATCGACACGCCGCCGCCCACCGCCAGCGGATCGCTCCACATCGGGCACGTCTTCAGCTACACGCACACGGACGTCATCGCCCGCTACCGCCGGATGCGCGGCGAGTCCGTCTTCTACCCGCTCGGCTGGGACGACAACGGCCTCCCCACCGAGCGTCGCGTGCAGAACTTCTACGGCGTCCGCTGCGACCCCACCCTCCCCTACGACCCGGGCTACGTGCCCGCCGAGACCGGCGGCACCTCGAAGCCGGCCGACCAGCAGCCCATCTCCCGCCGCAACTTCATCGAGCTGTGCGAGCGCCTCACGGAGCAGGACGAGAAGCAGTTCGAGGACCTCTTCCGCACCCTCGGCCTGAGCGTCGACTGGCGCCAGACCTACCGCACCATCGGCCAGGAGGCGCAGGTCGCCTCGCAGCGCGCGTTCCTCCGGAACCTCGCCCGCGGCGAGGCCTACCAGGCCGACGCGCCGACCCTGTGGGACGTCACCTTCCGCACCGCGGTCGCGCAGGCCGAGCTCGAGGACCGCGAGCAGCCGAGCGCCTACCACCGCCTGGCGTTCCACCGCCCGGACGGCGACGACGTCATCATCGACACGACGCGCCCCGAGCTCCTCGCGGCGTGCGTCGCCCTCGTCGCCCACCCGGACGACGAGCGCTACCAGGGCCTGTTCGGGACGACCGTCACCACCCCCGTCTTCGGCGTCGAGGTGCCCGTGCTCGCGCACCACCTCGCCCAGCCCGACAAGGGCTCCGGCATCGCGATGGTATGCACGTTCGGCGACCTGAACGACGTCGTGTGGTGGCGCGAGCTGCAGCTCGAGAACCGCGCGATCGTCGGCTTCGACGGCCGCATCGTCTCCGAGGCGCCGTCCGCCATCGCGACCGATGCCGGCCGCGAGGCCTACGCGGCCATCGCGGGCAAGACCGTGTTCTCCGCGAAGGCCGCGATGGTGGAGCTCCTCACGGAGTCCGGCGAGCTCCTCGGCGAGCCGCGGAGGATCACGCACCCCGTCAAGTTCTACGAGAAGGGCGACAAGCCCCTCGAGATCGTGTCCACCCGCCAGTGGTACGTCCGCAACGGCGGCCGGGACGAGGAGCTCCGCCAGAGCCTGATCGGCCGCGGCCGGGAGATCGGCTTCGTCCCCGACTTCATGCGCGTGCGCTACGAGAACTGGGTCGGCGGCCTCAACGGCGACTGGCTCGTCTCCCGCCAGCGCTTCTTCGGCGTGCCCCTGCCCGTCTGGTACCCGCTCGACGCCGACGGCAACCCGGAGTTCGCGAAGGCCATCACGCCCACCGAGGAGCAGCTGCCCGTCGACCCGTCGTCGGATCCCGCACCCGGCTACGCCGAGGAGCAGCGCGGCGTCCCCGGCGGATTCCAGGGCGAGCTCGACGTGATGGACACCTGGGCCACCTCCTCCCTCACCCCGCAGCTCGCGGGCGGCTGGGAGCGCGACCCCGAGCTGTTCGACCTCGTCTTCCCGTTCTCCATGCGGCCGCAGGGCCAGGACATCATCCGCACCTGGCTCTTCTCCACGGTCCTCCGCGCCGAGCTCGAGCACGGCGCCGCGCCGTGGCGGACGGCCGCGATCTCCGGCTGGATCCTCGACCCCGACCGCAAGAAGATGTCGAAGTCGAAGGGCAACGTCGTCACGCCCGCGGCCACGCTCGAGCAGTTCGGCTCGGACGCGGTCCGCTACTGGGCGGCCTCCGCCCGGCTCGGCGTCGACGCCGCCATGGACCCGCAGAACCCGACCCAGATCAAGATCGGCCGCCGCCTCGCCATCAAGGTGCTGAACGCGGCGAAGTTCATCCTCTCGTTCGAGGCCCCCGCGGATGCGCGTGCCACGCACGCCATCGACGTGGGCATGCTCGCCGCCCTCGCGGAGGTCGTCGAGACCGCCACGAGCGCCCTCGAGGAGTACGACCACGCGCGGGCCCTGGAGGTCACCGAGAGCTTCTTCTGGACGTTCTGCGACGACTACCTCGAGCTCGTGAAGGACCGCGCCTACTCCGCCGACGCCGACCCGGCCGACCGCGGTTCCGCGGTCGCGGCACTCCGCGAGGCGCTCGACGTGCTGCTGCGCCTCTTCGCCCCCTTCGTGCCGTTCGCGGCGGAGGAGGCCTGGAGCTGGTCGCACGAGGGCTCGATCCACACGGCCGCCTGGCCGACGGCTCCCCGCCCGGGGGCCCCGGCGACGGGCGGCACCGCCGACCCGCGGCTCCTCGCCCTCGCCGGCCGGGCCCTCGTCGGCATCCGCCGCGCGAAGACCGACGCCAAGGCGTCCCAGAGGACCCCGGTCGCCGAGGCCGTCGTCTCGGCATCCGCGGACGACATCCGCTCGCTCGAGCTGGTCGCGAGCGACCTGCGCGCCGTGGGCCGCATCACCGACCTGCAGTTCACCGAGGGGGACGGCCCCGCCGTCGCCCGCATCACGCTCGCGCCCGTCGAGCCCCGAGGAGAGACCGACGCATGACCATCTCGATCCGCCCCGTCCGCGACGGCGACTTCTTCCCCTGGTTCGACCTGTTCGCCGGCTACGCCGAGTTCTACGGCACCGAGCTGACGGACGAGCACGCCGTGCTGGCCTGGAGCCACATCATCGACGACGCGCACGGCAGCACCGCGCTCGTCGCCGTTGACGACGCGCACGAGGGCGCCCTCGTCGGCCTGGCGCACTTCCACCGCTTCGCGCGCCTCGCGCGCGGCACCGACGGCCTCCTGCTCGACGACCTGTACGTCCGCGAGGTCTCGCGGGGCCAGGGCGTGGGCGAGCAGCTGGTCACGGCCGTCGCCGAGGCCGCACGCCGCGACGGCGCGAGCATGCTCCGCTGGATCACCGCCGAGGACAACGCGCCGGCGCAGCGCCTGTACGACCGCGTCGCCCGCCGCACCACCTGGGTCACGTACGAGCAGGACGTCTGATGCAGCTCGGCACCCGATGGCCCCTCGGCGGCACCGCCCCGGCGGAGCTCCCCGAGGTCGTGCTCCTCGCCGTGAAGACGGTCGAGTCCGACGTGGTGGCGCTCGACGCCGACACGTCCGCGTGGCGCTGGACGCTCACGTGGCTCGAGCGCAAGCCCGTCGTCGAGCTCGACGACGGCACGGTCATCCGCTACGACCCGATCGAGGATGCGGCGACGATCACCATCCCGGGCGAGTCCACGGACGACCCCTTCGACGACTGACCGGCAGCTCGCGCGACGACGTCGCGCCCCTCCTCGCCTGACCCTGACGGCGGCGCGGAGCAGGGCCGCTGTGCCATCCTCGAGGTCAGGACCGACCGGCCCGGACCCCGCCGCCGGTCCCATGCCGTGGTGACCGCGACGGGTGCCCGCTGAGACGACAGGGGACGACATGGACTCCGCCGAGGGGAGGACGGACGGCGAGTCCGTCGCGACGACCGCAGCCCCGAGCGACGCCGGGCCGACCGACGACGCGCTGGGCCGCCTGGCCGAGGCGGTCATGACGCTGTCGGACGACATGCACGAGGCGCTGGTGCCCGTGTGGGAGCCGCTGACCGGCCTCCAGGTGCTGTTCCTCCGCATCATCGCACGCTACGACCGGGTGACCCGCATCGACCTCATGATCCGGTGCCGCACGTCCCGCGCCGCCGTCGCGCCGGGCCTCGCGAGCCTCGTGCACCGGCGGTTCGTCGTCGAGACGCCGGACGGGGACGAGATCGTCCTGACGCTCGGGCCGTCGGGCCGCGAGATGCTGATGCGCATCGACCGCGCCCGCGTCGCGTGGGTGCGTCGCGCCCTCGTGGGCCACGACGGCCGCCTCGACGACGAGGTCGATCGGACCACCGCCGTCCTCCGGAGCCTCCGGGGCGTCGACGCCCCCGGTTAGGGCGCCCGTCGGCCGCCATCACGGGTCGCGCATCACGTCACGGCGCGCGCGACAGCGCGGGAGGGTGCGGTTCAGCGCCGCGCGAGGATCTCCCCGTGCGGCATGGCGAGGAAGCCGTCGTCGTCCGCCGCCCATCCCTGCCATCCCGCGCGGATGGCCTGCAGGTCGTCGTCGTCGGCGAAGCCGCCGTCGAGCGCCTGCCCCGCGAAGGACGAGGCCACGGCCCGGTCGGCCCACGCGCCACCCCACCAGGCGCGCTCGTCGTCGGAGGAGAAGCACCAGACGGACGCGCTCGAGGCGATGTCGGTGAAGCCGGCCGCGCGCGCCCAGGCCTTGAGCCGCGATCCGGCGTCGGGCTCGCCGCCGTTGGCGCGGTGCACGGGCAGGTAGACGTCCGCCCACAGCCGGAGGCCGTCGGACTCCGGGTGCAGGGCGACCTTGGAGTAGATGACGTCGCGCGCGGCGACGAGCCCCCCGGGCCGGGTGACGCGCCGCATCTCCGCGAGGGCGCGCACGGGGTCACCGACGTGCTGCAGCACCTGGTGCGCGTGCACGACGTCGAAGGACGCGTCGTCGTAGGGCAGCTCGTACACCGAGCCGACCACGAACTCGACGTTGCCCGTCCCGCGGCCCTCGGCGAGGGCCTGCGCCTGCCGGACCACGTCGTCCGACATGTCGAGGCCCACCACCCGTCCGGGCGCGACGATGTCGGCGAGCTCCACCGTGATGGTGCCGGGCCCGCTCCCGACGTCCAGCACGTCGAGGCCCGGCCGCAGGTGCGGCTCCAGGTAGGCGGCGGAGTTCCGGACGGTCCGCGCGCTGTGCACGCGGAGGACGCTCTCGTGGTGGCCGTGGGTGTATCGCTCGCTCGTCACCGTCCGAGCCTAAGCGGGCGTCCGGCCTAGGCTCGACCGTATGACGACGCCCCCGAACCCCTTCCTCGAGCCGAGCACCCTCCCCTACGGCATGCCCCCGTTCGCCGACATCCGCGAGGAGCACTTCCGGCCCGCGTTCGAGGCCGGCATCGCGGAGCACCTGGCCGAGGTCCGCGCGATCGCCGACTCCCCCGAGCCGCCCACCTTCGAGAACACGCTCGTCGCCCTCGAGCTCGCCGGCCGCACGCTGGACCGCGTCAGCCACGTCTTCTTCACCCTGACCTCGGCCGACAGCTCGGAGTGGACCCGGGAGCTCGACGCGTGGATCGCGCCCGAGCTCGCCGCCCACTCGGACGCCATCCGGCTCGACTCCGCCCTCTACGCGCGCATCCGCGCCGTGCACGACGCACGGCACGACGCGGGCCTGGACGCCGAGTCCGTCTACCTCGTGGAGCGGTACCTGGCCGAGTTCACCGTGGCCGGCGCCGGCCTCGACGACGCGGCGAAGGACCGCCTGCGCGACCTGAACCGCCGCCTGTCCACGCTGACCACGCGCTTCGAATCGAACCTCCTGGAGGACACCAACGACCTCGCCGTGGTCGTGGACGACCCCGCGCAGCTCGACGGCCTCGGCGAGGGCGCGATCGCCGCCGCGGCCCAGGCCGCCGCCGACCGCGGGCTCGAGGGCCGGCACCTCATCACCCTCGTCCTGCCCACCGGCCACCCGTACCTGGCGCAGCTCACCGACCGCGCGCTCCGCCGGCGGATCATGGAGGCGTCGCTCGCGCGCGGCGCCCGGGGCGGAGCGCACGACAACCGCCCGCTCGTGCTCGAGATCACGCGGCTCCGGGCCGAGCGCGCCGCCCTCCTCGGCTTCCCGAGCCACGCCGCCGCCGTCACGTCCGACCAGACGGCGGGCACCCCCGAGGCCGTGGCCGAGATGCTCGGCCGGCTCGCCCCCGCCGCGGCGCGCAACGCCCGCGCCGAGGCCGTCGAGCTGCAGCGCGTCATCGACCGCACGCAGGAGGAGCGCGGCGAGCCGTCGTTCGAGCTCGCCTCCTGGGACTGGGCGTTCTACAGCGAGCGGGTGCGCACCGAGCGCTACGACGTCGACACGGAGCGCATGCGCCCCTACCTCGAGGCGGACCGCGTCCTCCACGACGGCGTCTTCCGCGCGGCCACCCTGCTGTACGGCGTCACGTTCACCGAGCGCCCCGACATCCAGGCGTACCACCCCGACGCCCGCGTCTTCGAGGTGCGCGACGAGGACGGCGGACCGGTCGGCCTGTACGTGCTCGACCTGCACACGCGCGACTCGAAGCGCGGCGGTGCCTGGATGAACCCGCTGATCTCCCAGAGCGCCCTGCTCGACACGCCCACCGTGGTGCTCAACAACCTCAACGTCCCGAAGCCGCCCGCGGGCCAGCCGACCCTCCTCAGCTACGACGAGACGAACACGCTGTTCCACGAGTTCGGGCATGCCCTGCACGGGCTCTTCGCCCGCGTCACCTACCCGCGGTTCGCCGGCACGAACGTCTTCCGCGACTTCGTCGAGTTCCCGAGCCAGGTGAACGAGATGTGGATGCTGTGGCCCGAGGTCCTCGCCTCGTACGCGGTGCACCACGAGACCGGGGAGCCGATGCCCGCGGAGCTGGTCGCCGCCGTGCAGGCCTCGAGCGCCTTCAACGAGGGATTCCTCACGAGCGAGTACCTGGGCGCCGCGCTCCTGGACCAGGCGTGGCACCGGATCGGCGTCGACGACGTGGTCGAGGACGTCGACGCGTTCCAGGCTGAGGCCCTCGCCGCCGTCGGTCTCGACGTGCCCGCCGTGCTCCCCCGCTACGCGTCGAGCTACTTCCAGCACACGTTCGCGGGTGGCTACGACGCCGGCTACTACTCGTACATCTGGAGCGAGGTGCTCGACGCGGACACGGTCGAGTGGTTCCACGAGAACGGCGGCCTCACGCGCGCGAACGGCGACCGGTTCCGCTCGAGGCTGCTCGGCGTCGGCGGGTCGAAGGACCCGCTCGAGGCGTACCGGGACTTCCGCGGCCGCGACGCGGTCATCGAGCCGCTGCTCGCGCGCCGGGGGCTCGCCGACTGAGGCACGGGGCACGACGACGAGAGCGCCGCACCCCCGAGGGGTGCGGCGCTCTCGTGCGCGGGCCGGACACCGAGCGTGCCGGGCGCTCAGCGCGTCAGGCGGACTTCTCCGCCCGCAGCAGGGACGCGCGCGGCACGATCGTCGGCGCGGCATTCTGCACCACGGACTCGCGGGTGATGACGACGCGGCCCACCTCGTCGTCCGACGGGATGTCGAACATGATCGGCCCGAGCACCTCCTCGAGGATCGCGCGGAGCCCGCGGGCGCCGGTCTGCCGCAGCACGGCGAGGTCGGCGATGGACTCGAGGGCCCCCTGCTCGAACTCCAGCTCCACGCCGTCGAGCTCGAACATGCGCTGGTACTGGCGGACGAGCGCGTTGCGCGGCTTGGTGAGGATCTCCATCAGCGCGCGCTGGTCGAGCTGGGTGACCGTCGTCACGACGGGCAGGCGGCCGATGAACTCGGGGATGAGCCCGAACTTGTGCAGGTCCTCGGGCAGCACCTCGCCGAACACGTCCGCGTTGACGTCCTTGCGGTGCAGCGGGGCGCCGAAGCCGATGCCCTTCTTGCCCGCGCGCTGGCTGATGATGTCCTCGAGCCCCGCGAACGCCCCCGCGACGATGAAGAGCACGTTGGTCGTGTCGACCTGGATGAACTCCTGGTGCGGGTGCTTGCGCCCGCCCTGCGGCGGCACGGAGGCGACGGTGCCCTCGAGGATCTTCAGCAGCGCCTGCTGCACGCCCTCGCCCGACACGTCGCGCGTGATGCTGGGGTTCTCGGCCTTCCGCGCGATCTTGTCGACCTCGTCGATGTAGATGATGCCCGTCTCGGCGCGCTTCACGTCGTAGTCGGCCGCCTGGATGAGCTTGAGGAGGATGTTCTCGACGTCCTCGCCCACGTAGCCGGCCTCCGTCAGCGCGGTCGCGTCCGCGACGGCGAACGGCACGTTGAGGCGCTTCGCGAGCGTCTGCGCCAGGTAGGTCTTGCCGCAGCCGGTGGGGCCGATGAGGAGGATGTTGCTCTTCGCGATCTCGATCTCGTCGCCCACGGTCTCGGCCGGGCCGATGGTGCCGACGGCGCGGACGCGCTTGTAGTGGTTGTAGACGGCGACGGACAGGGCGCGCTTGGCGGCCTCCTGCCCGATGACGTACTCGTCGAGGAAGCCGAAGATCTCCTTGGGCTTGGGGAGCTCGAACTCCCCCGTCGTCTCCTCGCTGGCCTCGGCCAGGCGCTCCTCGATGATCTCGTTGCAGAGCTCCACGCACTCGTCGCAGATGTAGACGCCCGGTCCCGCGATCAGCTGCTGGACCTGCTTCTGGCTCTTCCCGCAGAAGGAGCACTTGAGCAGATCCGCGCTCTCGCCGATGCGTGCCATGAATGCCTCCCCGGAAGTCGTGCGGTGTGCCACGAGCCTAACCCGTGCATGGGACATCGCCCGGACCCCTGGGAGCACGGCCCGTCGCGTGGTATCCGCGTCCGCGGATGCGTCACACGGCGCAACACACGGGGCGTCGTGGAGCCGGCGCACCCACCATGTCCGCATGACCGAGAACCCCGCCACCGCATCCCCCGACGCGCTGTCCTTCGCCTACTGGGTCCCGAACGTCTCGGGCGGCCTCGTGACGAGCGACATCGAGCAGCGCACCCACTTCGACTTCGACTTCAACGTCCGGGTGGCGCAGCTCGCCGAGCAGCGCGGCTTCGACTACGCGCTCAGCCAGGTGCGGTACGCCGCCTCCTACGGCGCCGACCAGCAGCACGAGTCCACGTCGTTCTCGCTGGGCCTCCTGCTCGCCACCGAGCGCCTCAAGGTCATCGCGGCCGTGCACCCCGGGCTCTGGCACCCTGGCGTGCTCGCGAAGTGGATCATCACGGCCGACCACATGTCGCACGGCCGGGCGGCGGTCAACGTCGTCTCCGGCTGGCTGAAGGACGAGTTCGTCGGCTTCGGCGAGCCGTGGCTCGAGCACGGCGAGCGGTACCGCCGCACCGAGGAGTTCATCCGGGTGCTGCGGGGCCTCTGGACGGAGCAGGACTTCACGCACCTGGGCGACTTCTACCGGATCCACGACTTCACCCTGAAGCCGCCGCCCGTCGCCGTGCCCGGCCGCGCGCACCCCGAGATCTTCATGGGCGGCAACAGCACCGACGCGCGCGCCATGGGCGGCCGCGTCACGGACTGGTACTTCTCCAACGGGAAGGACTTCGCCGGCTTCGAGGAGCAGCGCGCCGACGTCCTGGCCTCCGCACGCGCGGCCGGGCGCACCGAGCGCGTGCGCTTCGGCCTGAACGGCTTCGTCATCGCCCGGGACACGGAGCAGGAGGCGCAGGAGGTGCTCGAGGAGATCATCGCGAAGGCCAACCCCGACGCGGTCGAGGGCTTCCGGCAGGCGGTGCGGCAGGCGGGCGCGTCGACCGGCGATGGAAAGGGCATGTGGTCCGACTCCACGTTCCGCGACCTCGTGCAGTACAACGACGGCTTCCGCACCGGTCTCATCGGCACGCCGGAGCAGATCGCCCGCCGCATGGTCGAGTACCGCAAGCGCGGCGTCGACCTCCTGCTGCTCGGCTTCCTCCACTACCTGGAGGACATCGACCGGTTCGGCACCGACATCCTGCCCATCGTCCGCGAGCTCGAGCGCGAGGCCGTCGAGCGCGGCGAGCTGGAGGAGCCCGCCGCCTGACACGGGACGCGCAGGAGGGGCGGTCGGCATCAGCCGACCGCCCCTCCTCCGTGCAGGTCCTAGCGGGCGGGGATCGCCGCCGTCAGGTTCTTGCGCGAGGTGAGCACCTGGTCGATGAGGCCGTACTCCAGGGCCTCGTCCGCGCCGAGGATCTTGTCGCGCTCGATGTCGCGGTTGATCTGGTCACGGTCGCGGTTGGTGTGCTTCGCGAGCGTGTCCTCGAGCCAGGAGCGCATGCGCATGATCTCCGCCGCCTGGATCTCGATGTCGGAGGCCTGGCCGCCGCTGGACTCGCCCGTCGCGGGCTGGTGGATCAGCACGCGCGCGTTGGGGAGCGCGAGGCGCTTCCCGGGCGCTCCGCCCGCGAGAAGGACAGCCGCCGCCGAGGCGGCCTGACCGAGGCACACGGTCTGGATCTGCGGCGAGACGTACTGCATCGTGTCGTAGATCGCCGTCATGGCCGTGAAGGAGCCGCCGGGCGAGTTGATGTACATCACGATGTCGCGGTCGGGGTCCATCGACTCGAGCACGAGCAGCTGGGCCATGACGTCGTCGGCGGACGCGTCGTCGACCTGCACGCCGAGGAAGATGATGCGGTCCTCGAAGAGCTTCGCGTAGGGGTCCTGCCGCTTGTAGCCGTAGGCCGTGCGCTCCTCGAAGCTGGGGAGGATGTACCGCGACGACGGGCTCGTGGCGGTGGAGCCGGCGCCGCGGGCGCCGCCGAAGGTGGGGAGTTCCATGTTCTCTTCTCTTACCTGTCTACTCTGTCGCGGGCTCTAGGAGGTCTCGGTGCCGCCGCCGCCGACGACGTCGGTCGCCGACTCGCGGATGTGGTCGACGAAGCCGTACTCGAGGGCCTCCTGGGCGGTGAACCAGCGGTCGCGGTCGCCGTCCTCGTTGATCTGCTCGGCGGTCTTGCCGGTCTGGCCCGCGGTGATCTCGGCGAGGCGCTGCTTCATCGAGAGGATGAGCTGGGCCTGCGTCTGGATGTCGCTCGACGTGCCGCCGAAGCCGCCGTGGGGCTGGTGCAGCAGCACGCGCGCGTTCGGCGTGATGTAGCGCTTGCCCTTGGTGCCGCTCGTGAGGAGCAGCTGGCCCATGGAGGCGGCCATGCCGATCCCCACGGTGACGATGTCGTTGGGGACGAACTGCATGGTGTCGTAGATGGCCATGCCCGCGGTGATGGAACCGCCGGGCGAGTTGATGTACAGGAAGATGTCCTTCTCGGAGTCCTCCGCCGCCAGCAGCAGGATCTTCGCGCAGATCTCGTTCGCGTTGTCGTCGCGGACCTCGGATCCGAGCCAGATGATGCGGTCCTTCAGCAGTCGGTCAAAAACACCGGGTACCAGTGTCGGTTCGGCCATTGTTCGAGCTCCCATTCATTCGTCGCTTCGAGTCACGAATCTATCGGAGCACCGTCCGCCCGATCGCCGTGTTCGCCGCGGGCGGAGCGGTGCCGCCGCCGCGGGCGGAGCGGTGCCGCCGCGGTGCAGCCGGACGCACGAGGGCCCGGGGAGCGTGCGCTCCCCGGGCCCTCGTGCTGCCGACCGCGTGCGTGCGGCCGACGGATGCGACTACTCGGAGTCGGCGGCCTTCGGGGCGGCCTTCTTCTTGGGCGCCGCCTTCTTCTTCGGCTTCTCGGCGGGCGCCTCCTCGACGACGGCGGCCTCGGCGGGGGCCTCGGCCTCCTCCGCGGGAGCGTCGGCGACGACGGCCTCGGCGTCCGCGTCGGCGGGCTCGGCGGCGTCGGCGTCGGCGTCACGGACGACGGGCTGCGTGAACTCGGTGACGTCGACGACCTTGCCGTCGGCGTCCACGACCTTCGCCTTGTCGAGCACGACCGCGAGGGCCTTGTTGCGCGCGACCTCGCCGACCATCGCGGGGATCTGGTTGTTCTGCTGCAGCACCTGGACGAACTCGTTCGGCTCCATGTTGTACTGCTGCGCGCCCTGGATGAGGTACTGGGTCAGCTCGTCCTGGCTGACCTTCAGCTCCTCCTTCTCGGCGATGACGTCGAGGAGCAGCTGCTGGCGGAACGCCTTCTCGCTGGACTCCTTGACCTCGGCGCGGTGCACGTCGTCCTCGAGGCGGTTCTCGTTCTCCAGGTGGCGGTGCACCTCGTCCTCGACGAGCTTCTCGGGCACGGGGATCTCGACGCCCTCGAGGAGCTTGTCGACGATCTGGTCGCGGGCCTGGGTGACCTGGCCGAACACCTTCGACTTGCCGACCTGCGCCTTGAGGTCCTCGCGCAGCTCGTCGATGGTGTCGAACTCGCTGGCGATCTGGGCGAAGTCGTCGTCGGCCTCGGGCAGCTCGCGCTCCTTGACGGACTGGACGGTGACGGCGATCTCGGCCGTCTCGCCCTCGTTGTCGCCGCCGAGCAGCTTCGACTCGAAGGTGGTGCTCTCACCCGCGGTGAGGGACTCGAGCGCCTCGTCGATGCCGTCGATGAGGTCGCCGGAGCCGAGCTCGTAGGAGATGCCGCTCGCGGTGTCGACGGCGTTGCCGGCGATGGTCGCGGTGAGGTCGATCTGCACGAAGTCGCCCGTCTTCGCGGGGCGGTCGACCGTGATCAGCGTGCCGAAGCGGCTGCGCAGGCTGTCGAGCTCGGTGCCGACCTCGTCGTCGGTGACCTCGACGGAGTCCACGGTGAGCTCGAGGCCCTCGTAGGACGGCAGGTCGAACTCGGGACGGACGTCGACCTCGATCTCGAGGAGCAGGTCGCCGGTGAGGTCCTTGCCGGGCCACTCCTTGACGTCCGCCTCGGGGCGGCCGAGGGGGCGGATGTCCGACTCCTTGACGGCGGCCTGGTAGAAGCCGTCCATGCCGTCGTTGACGGCGTGCTCCAGCACGGCCTCGCGACCGACGCGCTGGTCGATGATGGCGGGCGGCACCTTGCCCTTGCGGAAGCCGGGGATGTTGACCTGCTCGGCGATGTGGCCGTATGCGTGGTCGATGTGCGGCTTCAGGTCTTCGGGGGTGGCAGAGATCGCGAGCTTGACGCGCGTGGGGCTCAGCTTTTCGACCGTGGTCTTCACGTGTGGAGTTCTCCTGTGTTCGCGGTACGCGCCTCGGCTGAGACGGCATTTCGTCGTCGGGGATGTGGTCGGGGCGACAGGACTCGAACCTGCGGTCTTCCGCTCCCAAAGCGGACGCGCTAGCCACTACGCTACGCCCCGGCTGCCACGCATTCCCTCGGTCGGCGCGGGCACCGTCCACCTCGACGTGCAGGCGCGCGGAAGCCGATCCGACCGTGGCACAGCCTATCCGACTCGTGCCGGGCGCTGGTCACCGGCGACGGGAGGCTGCGCTACGCTGGACCCCGCGCATCCGGCGCACGGCCCCTCGGGGGCGGCGGCACCGGCATCGCGGGGATGTAGCTCAATGGTAGAGCCTCAGTCTTCCAAACTGATCACGCGGGTTCGATTCCCGTCATCCCCTCTCCTGACCCTCTCCTCGTCCGTGCACGCGGGCCCACCGCCGTGGCTGCGTCCGACGCCGGCGGGCGGCCGGCCGCTGCATCCGCGGTCCCTCCCCAGGTGGCGCCCCTCGCGACGGGCCCCCGTTCGGGGTCCCGGCCCTCACAGCGGGCCGGGTTCCCGATAGCGTCCTGAGCGGCGGGTGGATGCGCATATCCGCCTGAGCGAGCGCAGGGGGCATACATGGTCACGGACGACGCGGGAACCGGCCCTCGGACGGATGCGGACCACGGCGCGGCACCTCGTACCGGAGCCTCCTGGCCGGATCGGGCCGAGCATCTCCTCCGCACGGACCTGTGCCCCTCCTGCTTCGCCCCGCTCGGCGCCCTGGTCTGCGCCAGGTGCGGCCTCGACGTCCGGGCGCCCGGGGCCGCCGAGGTCCTCCGCGTCTCCGCGGACATCGTCGGGCTCGTGGACGACCGCACGCGGCTGCTCGGCTCCATGCGCGACTGGGCGGCCGCACGCACCACGGAGGCCCACCGCGCTGCGCGCACCGCGGAGGCGGCGCGTGCCGAGGCCGCCGGTGCGGTCTCCCCGTCGACGGCCGCCGGCATCGCACCTCCTCGAGCCG
>NZ_JAVCVL010000340.1:0-1771 GCF_032917815.1 Clavibacter sp. MX14-G9D
CCGGCGACGACCCGCTCGCCGCGGTCGCGCACGGCCGCATCCGCCCGCCGGACGTGGCGTTGGTCGTGACGGACTCCGGCGCGCGTGCGTGGGCGGAGGCCGGCTTCGACCTGCTCGCCGACCGGACGGCCGCCGACGGCCCCACCGCGTACCTCTGCGCCGCGTTCGTCTGCCGCCTCCCCGTCACCGACCCGGATGCGCTCCGCGCCCAGCTGGCGGGGGCGCTCCCCGGCTGACGCCCGCCGCCGCGACGCCCGGACGCCCGGACGCCGCGACAGCGACCGGCTGCGCGTCGCGGCCTAGGGTCGGAGGGTGGCCGAGCACCCGGAGTACGCGATCTTCCTGAACGGCTCGTACGGCGTCGGCAAGACGTCCGTGCTCGACCACGTCGGGAACCTCCTCGCCGCCCGCGGGCGCCCCTTCAGCCTCATGGACGTCGACTGGTTCCACCGGTCGTGGCCGGTCGCCGACGACGACCCGGACAACACCCTCGTCGAGGCGCGGGCCATCGCCGCCGTCTGGGCGGCCTACCGCTCGGTCGGCCCGCGGCAGCTGGTCCTCAGCGGCGTCATCGCGAGCGCATCCGACGCCGCCCGCTACGCGCGCGCCGTCGGGATGCCGATCCGGTCGGTCCGCCTCGTGGCCGCGCCCCGGACCCTCGAGGCGCGGCTGCGGCGACGCTACGACCCGGACCGTGCGGAGGACCTGGCGTGGCACCGGGAACGGCACGCGGAGCTCGCGGACCGGCAGGCGCGGGCGGATCTCGACGAGGCGGTCATCGACGCGGACGACAGCACCTCGGCGGAGGTGGCCCGGCGCGTCCTGCGGCACTTCGGCCTGGACGACGCCTCCCCGGCACCTCGCCGGTCAGCCGACGTGGCCGGCTCGTACGCGGCCCGGACCGCGGAGTACGCGGAGCTGCTGGGGTCGATGGCGGCGGTGCATCCCTCCGACGTCGAGCTGGTGACGACGTGGGCGGCGGGCGTCACGGGTCCCGTGCTCGACGCCGGCTGCGGTCCCGGTCACTGGACGGACCACCTCGCCCGGCGGGGGAGCGACGTCCGGGGCATCGACCAGGTGGCCGCCTTCGTCGACCACGCGCGCGCCGCCTACCCGGCGGTGCCCTTCGCGACGGGCAGCATCGACGCCCTGCCCGACGCGGACGGCGCCTACGGGGGAGTCCTGGCCTGGTACTCCCTGATCCACCACGAGCCGTCGACCATCCGACGGGCCCTCGACGAGATCGCCCGCGTCCTCCGTCCGGACGGCCGGCTCCTCGTGGGCTTCTTCGTCGGCGCCCGTCTCGAGGCGTTCGACCACGCGGTGGTCACCGCCTACCGGTGGCCGGCGGACCTGCTCGCCGGCGAGCTGGTCGCGGCGGGCTTCGAGGTCGTCGAGACGCACACGCGGACCGGGGATGCCGCAGGACCCCGCCCGCACGGCGCGATCTCGGCTCGTCTCGCCGGAGGCCGCTAGGGCGCTCGGCTCAGTGCTGCGGGATCGCCCGATCCGGCTCGTCCTCCGGTCGGCCCGCGTACCACTCGTGGAACTCGGAGCAGCGCCCGTCGGCGTCGAATCGGAGGAACCAGATGTTGTCGTACGCCGTCACGACCTCGTCGCCCTCGTCCGCGAGGAAGACGGTGCGCCCGTGCGTGACGGCCGTGTCGCCGTCGAGGACCACCGGGTGGTACCGCGCGTCGAACCGCTCCCCGACGAACGCGTCGCGCTCGGCCATCCACTCCGCGACGATCGCGTCGCGGCCGGTCGCGCG
>NZ_JAVCVL010000341.1:0-1729 GCF_032917815.1 Clavibacter sp. MX14-G9D
CGGCGCGCGTCGTCGGCGAGGTGCACCTCCTGCTGCGCGATCCCGGAGCGCGGCAGGCCGAGATCGGCGTGGTCCTCCACGCGGACGCGCGCGGCGCGGGCCTCGCGGCGGAAGCCGCCGGCCGGATCCTCGAGCTCGCGTTCGCCGAGGCGGGCGTGCACCGCGTCGCCTGCCGGATCGATGCGGCCGATGCGCCCGCCCTGGCCCTCGCCGCGCGCCTCGGCATGCGGCGGGAGGGGCTCCTGGTCCACGACAGGTGGGTGCGCGGAGCGTGGGCCGATACCGTGGTAGTGGCCCTGCTCGACGTGGAGTGGGCGGCTCGCACGAGCCTCGACGGACCGTAGGAGGAACGCGTGACCACGACGCCCGACCCCGCCCGACGCGTCGTCGTGCCCGTCATCGACGACGACGACGATGACGACCTCGACGAGGGCGACGCCGTCGATCCCGCGCACCGGCCCGCCGCCCGCCGCTCCCCCGACCAGCGGCCCCTGCGCGTGGCTGCGCTCGCCCTCGTGCGTGACCGGCGGGTGCTCATGGTGCGCGTCGAGGGGCAGGACGTGCTCTACCTGCCGGGAGGGAAGATCGAGCCCGGCGAGGGCGCCCGGCAGGCGCTCGTGCGCGAGGCCGCCGAGGAGGTCGGGCTCGACATCGACCCCGCCACCATCGAGGACCTGTTCACGGTGCTCGCCGACGCGCACGGCGCGCACGCCGGGCGCCTCGTGAGCATGACGGTCTACCGCGCGGAGGCGCGGGAGGGGACCCGGCAGGAGCCGGTGGCGTCGGGCGAGGTGGCCGAGGTGGAGCTCGTCGGATCCGCGGACGCCGACCGGTGCCCGCCCGCGGGGCAGGAGGCGCTGGAGCGCCTCGTGGCGCTCCGGCTCATCGACTGACGGCGTCCGTCGGCCCGGCCGCCGCATCGCCCGCCGTGCCGTCCGCGGCGGGCGCGGCGGATGATGCGGATGCTGCGGTCAGCTCGGCCGTGCGGGTCGCGCGCACCTTGCGGCGCTGGTCGACGAAGGCCACCACCGCGACGAGCGTCGCCAGGCCGCCGGCCGCGAGCGCGCCGCTGACCTGGCGGACGCCGTCGACCTGCACGGCGGCGACGAGGATCGCGACGGTGAACGCGGCCATGACGACCGCCACGGCGAGGATCAGCCAGGACAGGAGGCCCTTCGCGCGGGCGTCGGGGGTGCGGGTGGCCATGTCCCCATCCTTCCACGGGCCGTCTGCCGGGGGCCGTGCGGCGTGATCCGCGCCGCCGCCACCCGTGCGTCCGGTGGGAGCCCGATGACGCCGGCCGCGAGCGGGCGTAGCGTCGGAGACGTCCTACCCACCGAACGAAGGAGCGATGCATGAGTGCAGACGACAAGGCCCAGAACACCGGCGAGAAGCTCGCGGGGAAGGCCGAGGAGGCCTTCGGGAAGCTGACCGGCGACGACAGCAAGGTCGCCGAGGGCGAAGCGAAGCAGACCGGGGCAAGCGCCAAGCAGGCCGGCGAGAACGTGAAGGACGTCTTCAAGAAGTAGAACTTCCTCGAGGGACGTCCTTCCTGAGGGGCGAGGGGCCGGATGCGGTGCATCCGGCCCCTCGTCATGTCCGGGCGGGCGTCCGGGTGCGGCGCCCGCGCCGACGGGCGGGTCAGTCGCGCGCGTCGCCGTCCGCCAGCACCCGCAGCGCGCGGCGGTCGGGCTTCCCCGACGGCAGGGCGGGCAGCGGGTCGATCCCG
>NZ_JAVCVL010000342.1:0-1722 GCF_032917815.1 Clavibacter sp. MX14-G9D
AGCTCCACCGGGGCGGTGGCGGCCACGATGGACCGGGTCTGCGTCAGGGCGTCCCGCGCGCTCTCCTCGAGGAGCGCGAGGGTCGCGTCGGCGGCGTCCGCGTCGGCGCCGCGGAGCTCGCGCCGGCCGCGCTGGGCGAGCATCACGAGGCCGGTGAGGTCCTGGGCGACCGTGTCGTGCAGGTCCGCCGATAGCCGCTGCCGCTCGCGCGCCGCGCCCGCCTCCCGGCCGAGCTCCTCGACCTCGGCCTGGGCGGCGCGCAGCCCGTCGAGCAGCTCCAGGCGCTCGCGGCTGAGGTCGGCGATGCGCGTGATCCAGAGCCCGAGGGCGATGCTCCCGCCGAGGCTCAGCCCCTGCGACACCGCCATGGTGGGGAGCGCGCCCGGCAGGTCCCCGAACCCGGCGACGAAGCCGAGGGCGATCGACACGGTGAGCACGAGGGTGCCGAGCACGGCGTCCCGCACGCTCGTCGTGAGCAGCCAGACGAGCGGGCACAGGACGCACTGCACGATCGCGAAGGACGACATGGTCGCCACGCCCCAGGTGGCGGCCGGGATCACGAGCACGAGGAACACGACGGCCGACCGCTCCGGGCGCTCGGGCACCGAGGCGGCCGCGGCCGCCGACGCCACGAGCGCCGGGCGGCCCACGAGGACGTACAGCGCCGACATCGCGGCGACGGCGGCGAGCGCCGGGGCGGGGTCGTCGAGCCCGGTGACGGCGAGCACGACGAGGAGCGCCATGGTCACGGCGTAGGCGACGTGCACCCAGCGGGTGGGGATCATGCCCCGAGCCTGCCAGCCGCCGGATGCGCGCGCACGCTCAGGAGTCCCGTCGGATCCAGCGGAAGGTCGCCATCGCGGCGATCGTCCCGCCCACCAGCCAGATGAGGAGCACGACGAGCACGCCGCCGAGGTCCCACGTGCCACCGCGCTCGACGGCGGCGAGCTGCTCGGGCAGGAACACGGCGCGCATGCCCTGGGCCATCCACTTCAACGGCAGGAAGGAGGCCACGTCCTGCAGCCAGGTCGGGAGCATCGTGAACGTGAGGTAGACGCCGCTGATGAACTGGAGCACCAGCACGATCGGCGTGATGACCGCCGTGGCGGAGGCACCCGAGCGCGGGACGCGGGACAGGGCGATGCCGAGCACGGCCGAGCTCGTGATCCCCAGCGCGTAGACCCACGCGAACGTCGCCCAGCGGCCGGCGTCGGTCGGGAGCTCGACGCCGAAGGCGAGTCGCGCGACGAGGAGCAGCACGACCATCTGCAGCACGGAGGTGGCGACCACCTGCCCGGCCTTCCCGATGAAGTACGACAGGACCGGCAGCGGGCTGCCCGCGAGCCGCTTGAGCGTCCCGTCGCTGCGCTCCATCGCGATGTCGACCGCGAGGTTCTGCACGCCGCTGAGGAGGATGCCCGCCGCGATCATGCCCGGCAGGTAGTAGGCCGCGGCGCTCACGCCCCCGGAGCCGTCGGGCGCGGTGCCCATGTTCCCCGACGATCCGAAGGCGACGGAGAAGATCGTGAGCATGATCACCGGGAACAGGAACGTGAAGATGATCGTGTCGGTCTGCCGGAAGTAGCGGCGCACCTCGTAGCGGATCCGGTGGATGCCGAGGGCGAGCACGCCGGGGAGCGCGGACGCGGCGGCGGGCGCGGTGGCGGGCGCGGTGGCGGATGCCGGCGCCGGCGTGGTCGGACGCACGGCGCTCACGCGGCG
>NZ_JAVCVL010000343.1:0-1694 GCF_032917815.1 Clavibacter sp. MX14-G9D
GAGGAGGAGGGACGAGGCGAGGAAGCAGGCGCTGTCGACGAGGGCCGCCGCCACGGGGCCGCCGGCGGTGAGCACCACGGCGGCGAGCGCCGGGCCCGCGACCTGCGCCACGCGCTGCGCGGACTCGAGGAGCCCGTTCGCGCGCAGCATGGCGCCCGTCGGCACCAGCGCCGAGAGCGCGGCGAAGGAGGCGGCCGACCACAGCACCCCGAGCGCGTTGCCGACGCCGACGAGCAGCAGCGCGGGCATCGGCGCCCCCGCCCCCATGGCGACCGCGAGGCCGAGTCCGACGCCGATGCGGGCGAGGTCGGTGCGCAGCAGGATGGCGAACCGGTCCCCGCGGTCGGCGACCACGCCGGCCAGCCCGCCGCAGAGGATCCCCGGCACGTTGGCGAGCAGCACCAGGCCGAGCCGCTGTCCGAGGGAGCCGCCGAGCGTCTCGACGAGCCAGACGTTGACGGCCACCATCCGGAAGGCGTCGCCGAGCGTGGACAGGCCGTACGAGCCCGCGAGCGCGAGGAAGCCGCGCGTGAGGAGGGGCGACGCGGGCGGGTCGCCCGGCGCGCGCGGAGCCATCGGGTCCTCCTGCGGGTGGTGCACGGGTTCGGGTCCGCGACACCGTACGCGAGGAGGTGGATGCGCCCCGCCGACCGTGCACAGCCCGTCGGCCGTGCCGGGCCCGCCGGTCCGGCACGGCCAGCCGGCCGGCCGTGCAGGTGCGTCAGGCGGGCAGGTCGGTGGGCGCGTCCCCGGCGCCGGCGCCCGTGTCGGCGGCGTCCTCGTCGGAGCCCAGGGTGTCGCCTCCGCTGGAGAGGCCGCCGTCGCCCGGGGCCTCGTCGTCGTCCACGTGCTGGATCGACTCGCCGTCGGGCACGGTGCCGCCGATCGCGGAGTCGGTGTCGCCCTCGCCGGGCAGGTCCTGCGTGACGCCGGGGGCGCCCTGGACGGTGGACAGGGGATCGATGTCGGAGTCGCTCATCCCCCGAACGTACGCCGGAGCCCCGCGCGCGTCAGGCGGGCGGGGCTCCGGGCATGCGGCGGGGCCGCTCAGTCGATGCGCTTCAGGCCGTCCAGGCGGCCCAGCAGGTCGCGGTCCTGCGCGTCGAGGTCGCCCTCGGCCGCGACGACGCGGATGGCGGCCTCGAAGTCGAGGTCCTGGTCGTCGGCGACGCCCGCGACGTCGGCGACGACCCAGAGGAAGCTGACGAGCTCGGGGAGGATCTCCGAGAGCACGGCGTCCGGGAAGATCGCGGCGGCCTGGCGGAACATGCGGTCGGTCGCAGGGCCGCCGAACGCGTGGTCGAGGTCGGCGACGATGCCGTCGTCCTCGTCGAGGTCGGTGGAGATCCAGTTGGCGACGTGCTCGCCGTCGAGGTGGATCGCGGAGACGAAGAGGGGCTCGCCGCGCGAATCGCTCTCGACGATCTCGGTGATCGTGTAGCCGGCGACGCCGGGAGGCGTGGGAAGGGAGTCGTCATCCATGCGCCGATCCTATCCGGGAGGGGTCGGCGCCGGGGCCCGATCCGGGACGGGAGGCGCCGGGCCGCCGAGCCCGCGGAGGTAGCCTCGACGGATGACCACGGCCCCCGAGACCGCCGCCCGGCCCGCGGCCCCGCACCCGGGTCCGGACCCGGCTCCCGGGGCGGCCGACCGACCGCTGCCGGCCGTGCTGGATCCCGCCTCCTGGCGCGACC
>NZ_JAVCVL010000344.1:0-1684 GCF_032917815.1 Clavibacter sp. MX14-G9D
GGCCGTGGAGCGCGCGGCCGGGCGGCGGGGCGACGTCGGCTGAGCGCCCGCCGGCGAGCCGGGCGATGGGGGAGGCGGGCGACGGGGCGACGACCGCCTGGCCGTTCCCCGTCGGATCCCGCCCCGGCCCGGTCGTCCGGGCGCGGACCTGGCAGGGTCGAGGAGCGGGGATCCACCGGTCCGCGCAGATCCCCCGAGGAGCACCATGCCGCTGATCCGCTTCCTGTTCGTCGCCGTCCCCGTCATCCGCCGCTTCCTGCGCAGCCGGCAGGGCAAGGCCGCCATGGCCAAGGGCAAGGCGCAGCTCGCCAAGCGCTCGCAGAAGCGCGCCGCCCAGCGCGCCGCGGCGACCCGCCGCCGCTAGCGCACGCGGCTCCCGTCCGGTCCCGGAGGTCGCGCGCGCCCGCCCTGCCTCAGGTGCCGGGCGCGAGCAGCGCCGCGATCACCAGCAGCACCGGGATCGACGCGACCGTGGTGATGAGCACGGTGTCGCGGGCGAGCACCACGCCGCGGTCGTAGCGCGACGCGAAGTTGAAGATGTTCTGCGCCGTCGGCAGGCCCGCGATCACGGTCGCCGCGAACGTCTGCTCCGCGTCGAGGTGGAAGGCGAACCGCGCGAGCAGGAACGCCGCCAGCGGCATGACGACCGTCTTGATCGCCGAGGCGACCACGATCTCGCGGCGCCCCGATCCGGGCGCGAGCGGCTTCCGCCCCACGAGCGACATGCCGAACGCCATCAGCACGATGGGGATCGCGGCGCCGCCGATGAGGCGGAACGGCTCGTAGACCGCGTCCGGGATCTCGAGCCCGGTGATCGCGATGAGAATGCCGAGCATCGACGCGATGATCATGGGGTTCCGCAGCGGCTGGGTGAGGATCCCGACCACCGAGGCGGATCCGCGGCTGGAGATGTCGAGGATGGTGAGCGTCGTCGGCGCCAGCACCAGCAGCTGCAGGAGCAGCACGGGCGCGACGAGCTGGGCGTCGCCGAGCACGTAGATCGCGACCGGCAGGCCGATGTTGTTCGCGTTGACGTAGCTCGCGGACGCCGCGCCGATGGTGGTCTCCGCGACCGGCCGGTGGAACAGGATCCGCGCGATCACGAGGTACAGGAGCGCCGAGACCGCGACCGCGCTGGCCGACGCGAGCAGGAACGCGGAGAACACGACGTGCAGGTCGGCCTCCGCGAGGACGGTGAACAGCAGCGCGGGCGTCGCGACGAAGAACGCGACCCGGTTGAGCGAGTGCTGGGCACCCGGCCCGGCGATGCCGGAGCGGCCGACGGCGTAGCCCACGGCGATGATGAAGCCGATGATGGCGAACCCGGTCAGCACCCCGATCATCCGGTCTCCCCTCGCCCGCGTCCTGCCAGCCTACGGGCGGGCGGCCCGCTGCCGACGCCAGGGCGACGCCCCTGCCGTTCGGCGCGGGGACGGCATGCGGACACCGTCGCGTCATCCCGCCCGCCTAGCGTCGGCCGCGTCGCGCCCGCGACCCACCGTCCCCGCCGGGTCCCACCGGCGCCCTGCCTCCAGGACCACATGCGACTCCCCACCCCCCGCCGCCCGCACTCGCGCATCGTCCTCGCGCTCGCCCTCGCGAGCGCCGTCGGCGGATCCGTCCTGCCGGCGGTCCCCGCGTTCGGCGCGACGGCGTCCGCGGCCACCGCGTCCGCCGCGTCCGC
>NZ_JAVCVL010000345.1:0-1672 GCF_032917815.1 Clavibacter sp. MX14-G9D
TGAGGCTGCCCTTACCTCACGACCCCTCCACAGCGGGCGACGGAGCGGGCGGGGGTCGGGCGGGGGACCGGGCGGGATGCGCCCGGTCGGCCGCCCCCTCGTCCCCCGTGGCCCTGCGGTCCGGGACCAGGATGGGTGCACGCGACGCGGCGCGGCGCGATGACGGCGAGGAGGCCGGAGATGACGAAGTACCTGATCTCGTTCCCGAGCGGCGAGATGGTCGTGCCCGAGGGCGAGTGGCAGACCGTGGTGGACGAGTCCCACGCCGTGGTGCGGGAGGCGAAGGCGGCGGGCGTCTGGGTCTTCGGCGGCGGCATCGACGAGGGGATCCCGCCCGTGCGGGTCGCGGCCGACGGGACCGTGACGCCGGGCGCCTACCCGCAGACGAGCCGACTCGAGGGCGGCTACTCGATCCTCGACCTCCCGACCCGCGACGCCGCGCTCGAGTGGGCGGCGCGCATCGCGGCCGTGTGCCGGTGCCCGCAGGAGCTGCGCGCGTTCGGGGAGGACCCGGAGAGCTGACGCGTCAGCGGCGGACGCGGATCAGGCTCAGGGGTCGCACGGCCACCGCTGCCCGAAGGCCGCGCGCACCACCTCGAGCGCCTCCGCCGGGCCCCAGACCCGCAGGTCGGTGCACCCGGGTCCGTAGCGCCCCGCGATGACGCCGTGGTCGCCCACGGTGGAGTACGCGATCCACGCCGCCGGGTCGACGTCGGACGTGCCTCCGCCTCCGCCGTCCCCGATCTCGAGGCGCTCCCCGGCGGGGAACACGATCGTCGAGCCGAGGGGCACGCACGGCTCCCGGTCGGCGTCGTCGAGCTCGTCGGCGGGGATGTCGCGGACGCTCGTGCACGGCGGGTCCTGGATCTCCGTGGCGTCGAGCGTCAGGATGCGCGCATCCGACGGCACGCAGCCCGCGAGCACGAGGACCAGGGCCGCCACGGCGACCGCCGTGCCCCCGGCCCGCGCCGCCCGGCGCGCCCGCGCTGATACCGAGGCCGTGGGCGTGGGCATGGCCGACATGCTCCGATGCCCCATGCGCCCGCTCCCTCCTGTCCGCCGTCCGCCGTCCGCCGTCCGCACCATCCTGGCGCTCCGGGCGGCGCCGCACGAGGCCCCGCGTCGCTAGCGTCGGAGGATGGACGACGAGCGGGACGCCGGGCTCCGGGCGGCGGTCGGCGACCTCCTGGGCCGCCCCGTCGCGGCGCTCGACGACGTGCGCCGGGATCCGCTCGAGTACGACGCGTTCCTCGCGCACCGGTCGGTGACGCGGATCCACGGAAGCGCGCGCCCCGCGGACCGCACCGCGCCCGTGCCGTGGGCGCTCGTCGAGAAGCGCACGGAGGGGCCCGCGCGGGCCGTGCCGTACCTGCTGCGGAACGCCGCGCGGGAGCTCGCCGCCTACCGCTCGGGCCTGCTCGACGGGCTGCCCGCCGGGATCCGGGCGCCGCGCGCGCACGGGACCCTGCACGACGCGGACGGCGGCACCACCCTCTGGATCGAGGAGGTGCGGCACACGGGGCGACGCCCCCTCGATCCGGCCGACCTGCTGGCCGCCGCGGAGGCCCTGGGCGCCCTCGCCGGGACGTGGCTCGGGCGGCCGCCGGACGATCCCTGGCTCCTCGCGGGCTGGATCGACCGGCACGCGCAGCCCGAGGCGGCGGACGCGGGC
>NZ_JAVCVL010000346.1:0-1657 GCF_032917815.1 Clavibacter sp. MX14-G9D
CGCGCTCGGCCATCCACTCCGCGACGATCGCGTCGCGGCCGGTCGCGCGGATCCCGAACGGGTAGTGCCACACGGCGCCCGCGGACCACAGCGCGGCGATGTCGTCCGGCTCGTACGACTGCCACGCGGCCACGTACGCGTCGAGCCACCGCTGCACCTCCGGGCGTCCGATGGCGCGCTCGGACCTCGTGGTCGGGTGGTGCCAGGCGGGCTCGTCGAGGAGGGAGGTCATCATGCGAGCCTAGGCGCGGGCGCATCCGGACCCTGGCCCCGACCCGGCGCCGTCACCACCAGAAGGGCGGCTGGGTCACGTAGGGGCTCTCGAGACGGGCGACCTCGTCGTCGGTGAGCTCCAGGTCGAGCGCGGCGACGGCGTCGGTGAGGTGGTGGGGCTTGGTGGCCCCGATCACCGGGGCGGCGACCGTCGGGTTCCGCAGCACCCAGGCGAGGGCGACGCGGGCCATGGGCACGTCGCGCTCGGCGGCGACCCGCTCGACCGCGTCGATGACCGGGCCGTCCGCGTCGGCGTCGAACGCCCGCGCGACGGCGTCCGTCTCCGCGCGGGCGGTGGTGGTGCCGCGCGGCCGGGTCAGCCGGCCCTTGCCGTTGGGGGAGTAGGGGGTGAGGCCGACGCCGGTGTCGGCGCACAGGGGGATCATCTCGCGCTCCTCCTCGCGCTTGATGAGGTTGTACTGGTCCTGCATCGCCGCGAAGCCGGTCCAGCCGTGGACGGCCGCGGCGCGCTGGAGCTTCGCGAACTGCCATGCGTGCATGGACGACGCGCCGAGGTACCGGACCTTGCCCGCGCGGACCACGTCGTCGAGCGCCTGCATCGTCTCCTCGACGGGGGTCTCCGGGTCGAAGCGGTGCAGGTGGTAGACGTCGATGTGGTCGGTGCCGAGCCGGCGGAGGGACGCGTCGACCTGCTCGAGGATCGCGGCCCGGGACAGGCCGGATCCGCCCGGCCCGTCATGCATCCTCCCCGAGACCTTGGTGGCGAGGACGATGTCCTCGCGCCGGGTGAAGCGGCGGATGGCGCGGCCGACGTACTCCTCGCTGGTGCCCTGCTGGTAGACGTTCGCGGTGTCCCAGAACGTGATGCCGAGCTCGACCGCCTGGCGGAAGAAGGGCGCCGACGCCTCCTCGTCCATGGTCCAGGAGTGCATGCCGCGGGCGGGGTCGCCGTAGGTCATGCAGCCGAGCGCGAGACGGCTCACCTCCAGGCCGGTGGTGCCGAGACGGGTGTGCTCCATGGTGGTGATCCTCCTCGATCGGCACCAGGCTACGGCGTGGCGGTCGACTCGACCACGGTGCGGGGCCGCTGGCCGCCGCGGCGCCTCCGCCCGTCCTCGTCCGCGACGACGTCACCGCCGAGGTCGATGCCGGATCCCGGTGGTGCGCATCCACTACTGACATCGCGGCGGGGAAGATGAGTAGCGCCGCCGGTTCACGGCGCGTGGCCTGCGCGCTACCTTCGACCTGTGCGCCGCTCCTTCGGGTGGAGCGCGACACATGTCGGCTCGAGCTGCGGGTAACAGCTCGCCGGCGGCCCGGCCCCGTCACCGGGGTCGGGCGCACCTCCTCCCGGGGCTCCCGGCGCGCGCCCGTCCCGCCTGCTGCGCGCGCCTCCGGCCCGGCCCGCGTGGCAGGGCCGCGC